>JANQJH010000090.1 GCA_028281705.1 Verrucomicrobiales bacterium | reverse complement strand
ATTTCCGTGCCTTTCGTTGACCTCTCCCCCTCTTTTCGTGATTTCCGTGCCTTTCGTTGACCTCTCCCCCTCTTTTCGTGATTTCCGTGCCTTTCGTTGACCCCCACCCCTCAACGCAGCAACCGCTCCACACTCGCTTTCGGTGAAGCCCCAAAATTGACCAACAGCCCCAGTCTGTAACCGCTCGCCTTGAGATAGTTCAGGACCTGCGCCCGGTGCACCCCCGCCAATTCGGTCAACGCCTTGATCTCGACAATGATCCCCTCGTAACAGATCAAATCGGGCTGAAACGTCTGCCGTAGCGGAACCTCCTTGTAGGTCAGGCAGAGAGATTGCCGCGCGACAAATGGAATCTCTCGCCGGGCCAACTCGATCTCGAGACATTCTTGATAGACAGACTCCAGAAACCCGCACCCCATCTCCCGATAGACGTCAAAGATCGCCCCCTGAATGGCGTAACTCTCCTCCCTAAATAGCAGCTCTTTCATCGGCACTTCCCGGTTTCATGATTCCATCACCCAGAGAGGCGAGGACGACTATCAGAACACCGCCGTTAGCAGATCACCCAGAATTGTCCACGAGACCCCACCGAATCCACAACATACGGCACGCCACCCAGGCGTTTCGCAGCTCTCAGCCACTCGTTCCCGTCTGCTCCCATGCCGCCTGTAAAGCCGGATCGGCCTCTGGCCAATTCCCCGCTACGCGAAATATTACTCGTCTTCATTCGAGGCCTTTGTTACACATCAGAACGACGACTGCTGATGAAAGAGTACGCCTACATCCACGAGGAAGGAAATCTCCCGCCCGTCCTCCAGGACTTGCCCATCCTCAAGAACTTCGAGGAAGCGCACCTCAATACCATTCTCTACTCGAGTTATTTCCTCGAAGCAGATCCTGGCGATTGTTTCATCGAGGAGGGAACCATGGATTCCCGGATGTACGTCCTCCTCACGGGCACGATCCGCGTGGAGAAAAAGGGTGAAGTCATCGCCCGGACCGACATTCCGGGTGAGCTGTTCGGGGAAATCGCCGCTTTCAACGAGGAGAATCGCTCAGCCTCGGTCATCGCCGACACCCATTCGCTCCTACTGGTGATCGATCAGAAATTCCTCCAAGAAATCAAACCGGTGCGCGACAACGGCAGTTTCTACGCCGCCGTCTATGGATTCCTCGCCAAAATCATGGCCAGCCGGCTCAAATCCACCTCCAGCGAACTCGCCCGGGTGGAGAAGGAACTCGAGCAGACCAAGGAGGCGCTGGCCAAGTACCAAGAGGGAGCCGCGTAGAAGAACACCCCTTGCGACCGCGAGAAGCATCGCGATACTGAGGCCATGATGATGAAACGCCTCGCCCTCGGCATCCTGCTCGGCACGGCCCCGTGCCTCCTCGTGCCCTCCCAGGCTCAAGCTCAAGACGAGCCAACCGCCACTGCAGCGGCGGCAGAGGTTCCCGCCGACGATGAGGATGTGGATGCGGCTGTGGAGGCACTTTGGGAAGAAGTCGAAGCCGCCATCGATGGGCTGCAGAACCCCGTCCTCCAGCCGCGCTCCCGAGAAGAAGCGGTCAGCCTTTTCCGCGAAGGCATCGAGGCCTTCGACAAAGCCTACGCCGCCTTCATCAAGGACGTTCCGACCGATTCCCGCCGGTGGATCGCCCGACTCTTTGCCGCCAAGATCGCCGCTTCGAGACCCCTCGTCGGTCTCGAAGAGGCCGGGACCCTTCTGGAAATCCTGGATGAGATTCTCGAAGCGGACGACGCCGCGGCCGAGGTCAAGAGCGAGGCCAGTGCCGCCCAACTCATCGAGACAGCGAACACCGCCAAGGAATCGGAGGCCACTCGAAAAGCCTGGAAGGAAAAGCTTGCCCGGCACCTGAAGAAGTATCCTAGCGAAGCACTCAACGGCGACGCCGAAGCCGCCGGGGCGCTCTTGGATCCGCTGGAGCTGGAGTTCACCGACGTGAAGGGCGAAGAATTCGACCTCAGCAAACTGCGAGGCAAGGTGGTGTTGATCGATTTCTGGGCCACCTGGTGTGAGCCCTGTGTGGCGGAGCTGCCCAACGTCCTCGCCGCCTACGAAGAACTCCATCCCAAGGGATTCGAAATCGTCGGCATCTCGCTGGACCAGAAGAAAGAGGATCTGGAGAACTTCATCAAGGAGCGCAAAATGCCCTGGGTGCAGTACTACGACGGCCGAGGCTGGGAGAACGAGATCTCAACGCGGTTTGGCATCACGGCCATTCCCGCCATGTGGCTTCTCAACAAGAAGGGGATGGTCGTCGACATGCAGGCCAGCGCCAATCTGGAGGTCAAAGTGAAACAACTCCTGGAGGAGGAGTAGTCGCTCCTTCCGATTTTTTCTTCGACGATGAGTACTTCTCCTCCACCGAAAGCCGTTCCCGATGCCACGGGTCACTTTGGCCCCTATGGGGGCATGTTTGTCCCCGAAACGCTGATGGCAGCCCTCCAGGAACTGACCGACGAATACGCCAAAGCCCAAGAGGATCCCGCATTTCAAACCCAGCTCAACCATCTCTTGAGTGAATATGTCGGCCGACCGACGCCGCTCTACTTCGCCGAACGCTGGACGGAGAAGCTGGGTGGCGCCCGCGTCTACATGAAACGGGAAGACCTCCTCCACACCGGTGCGCACAAGATCAACAACGCCATGGGACAGATTCTCCTGGCCAAGCGGATGGGCAAGAACCGGATCATCGCCGAGACCGGTGCCGGCCAACACGGTGTGGCCACGGCCACGGTGGCGGCCCGCTTCGGCTTCGAATGCGTCATCTACATGGGCGCGGTGGACATGGAACGCCAGGCGCTCAACGTTGCCCGGATGCGTTTTCTCGGTGCCAAGGTGGTTCCCGTCACAGCCGGGCAGGCCACGCTGAAAGAGGCGATCAATGAAGCCATGCGCGACTGGGTGACCAACGTGAGGGACACCCATTACATCCTGGGATCGGCCCTCGGCTCTCACCCTTATCCCATGATGGTGCGGGATTTTCATCGGGTCATCGGTGTGGAAGCGCGCCGCCAGATCCTGGACAAGGAGGGCAAACTCCCCGACCTCCTCGTGGCCTGTGTCGGGGGCGGAAGCAACGCCATCGGGCTCTTCCATCCCTTTCTCGAAGATACCGCGGTGCGCATGGTCGGCGTGGAAGCCGGGGGCGAGCGGATCGAAACCGGCAAGCACGCCGCACGCTTCCAGGGCGGGAAACTGGGCGTTCTCCAGGGAACCAAGACCTACCTCCTGGCGGACGACGACGGCCAAATCCAGCTGACCCATTCCGTCTCCGCCGGTCTGGACTATGCCGCCATCGGCCCGGAACACGCCTTCTACCGGGATCGTGGCCGCACCGAGTACACCTACGCCACCGATGCCGAAGCTCTAGCGGCTTTTCAGGAAGTCTCTCGTGTGGAGGGGATCATCCCCGCCCTGGAAACGGCTCACGCCCTGGCCTACGTGACCGTGGAAGCGCCCAAGCTCGGGAGTGATCAGATCATCGTGGTCAACTGTTCCGGCCGGGGAGACAAGGATGTCGAGCAGGCCGCCAAGCACATCTTCGGCGATGATGTGCTCGCTCAGGACACACCTTGAACGGACACCACCGTGTGATTTCCGTCTGGTCTTGAATCGCCGGACGACTCACTCTACCTTCGCTGTCCAGTAATGAAGACACCTTTTACCGTGCGCCTCCTCGTCCTCGGGTACCTGATGCTGCTCCTCCTCACTCCCGTGGTCCACGGCATGGGCCCGGTGGTCAGCTACTTGGTGGCAGATCATCACACGGGGAAAATCCTCGGGAAAAAGGACGCGGAACGAAAGCTCCCCGTGGCCAGCCTAACCAAGATCGCTACCGGCTGTGTCGTCCTCGATTGGGCCAAGGCCACCGGAACCAACCTCAGCCAAGTGCTGACGGTGCCCCCGCACGCCGTCCAGCTGGGAGGCGCCAATCCTCTCAAGCTGCAACAAGGCGATCGATTGACGCTGCGAGACAGTCTTTACAGCACCCTCATGGCCTCTGACAATGTCGCCGCCGAGGCCCTGGCCTATCACGTGGGTATCGATCTCCTGAGACGCCGCGGGAAACAAGGTGATCCCACGAAGGAATTCGTGCGCGAGATGAATGCGCTCGCCGGCAAACTGAGGATGGCGCGCACGCGTTTTCTCAACGCCCACGGGCTCGATCACGCCATGCGCAAACGCCCCTATTCTACGGCAGCGGATATGGCTCGCCTCGCGCGCTACGCCATGGACAAGGGTGATTTCCTCTTCTACGTCTCGCAGAAATCCCGCAAGATCTCGCTCACGCGCTTCGGCCAAAAACTCACCTTCGGCCTCAAGAACACCAACAAGCTCATTGGCCAAAAACGTATCGACGGCGTCAAAACGGGGCAAACCACCGCCGCAGGCCCCTGCCTCATTCTCTCGGCGACCCGCCCCAACCGGGTGACCAAGATGCCGGACGGCAGCAGCCGGGTGCAGAAGCAGCGCCTCACCGTGATCGTTCTCGGCGCGCAAGACCGCTTTGGCGCCAGCAAGCAGCTCCTGGATTGGGGATGGCGCGAATACGACGGCTGGAACGCCGCCGGACGACCCTCGCAGGACGCGAATGGCTCTTTGTAGCAAATTCGAGATTGCGAAGCCTCGGAATCGACTAGGGTGGGCGGACACCCATCGCCCAACGCGAACCCATCCACACCATGAGCCAACTCCTCGATCTGCTGCAAAAGGACGCCCGGAAAACCAACGCCGAGCTTGCCGAACTGCTCGGCCTGGACGAGGCCGCGGTGAGCCAGGAAATCGCCCAGCTGGAACAAGACGGCACCATCATGGGCTACACCGCGATCATCGATCGGGAACAGCACCAACCTAACAAAGTCACTGCCATGATCGAAGTCCGGCTCTCTCCCGAGCGCGGCGGGGGCTTCGACCGGCTGGCGAATCGCATCGCCGCCTTTCCCCAGGTGAAAAGCTGCTTCCTCATGAGCGGCTCCTACGACCTCCTGACCATCGTCGAAGGCGAGGACCTCCGCGAAGTAGCCCGTTTCGTCTCCGAAACGCTCTCGACAATGAACGGAATCCTCTCGACGGCGACGCACTTTCAACTCAAGACCTACAAGGCCAATGGCCTGCTGCGCTCGTCTCAGCCGGATCCGGACCGTCTCCCCGTCTCGCCCTAACAAGTCTCACAAACGGCATTCATGAGTCTTGATCCCAAACGGCATCTGTCCCGGCAGATTCAGCAAATCCCGCGCTCCGGTATCCGCGATTTTTTCGAACTCGTCATCGGGCGCGACGACGTCATTTCGTTAGGTGTGGGAGAACCGGATTTCTCCTCCCCTTGGCACATTCGCGAGGCCGCCATCTACTCTCTCGAACGCGGCGAGACGAGCTACACTTCCAACCTCGGGCTCCTCTCCCTGCGCCAGGAGATCTCCTCCTATGTCGAAAGACAGTTCGGCATGCGCTATGATCCCAAATCCGAGATCCTCATCACCGTCGGCGTCTCGGAGGCCATCGATCTCGCCTTCCGGGCCCTGCTCAATCCCGGCGACGAAGTCATCTACCACGAACCCTGCTACGTCTCCTACAACCCGAGCATCACCCTGGCCTATGGATTGCCCGTGGCCGTCTCGGCGACGCCGGAAGACGATTTCGCCCTCCGCGCCTCCACCGTCGAGAGTGCGATCACGCCGAAGACGCGGGCGTTGATCCTCAACTTTCCCACCAACCCGACAGGCGCCGTGATCGAGCGGCGCGAACTCGAAGGGATCGCCGAACTCGCCGTGCAACACGATCTCATCGTCTTGTCCGACGAGATCTACAGTGAACTGCGTTACGACGGGGCCGAGCATACTTCCATCGCCACCCTGCCCGGCATGAAGGATCGCACCATCTTCCTTCACGGATTTTCCAAATACCATGCCATGACCGGCTTTCGCATCGGCTATTCCTGTGCCCCTGGCATTCTCACCGAAGCCATGATGAAGATTCATCAGTATTCCATGCTCTGCGCTCCCATCACGAGCCAGGTGGCGGCGACGGAAGCACTGAGAAACGGCGCCCAGGCAGCCCGACAAATGCACCAAACTTACACCACTCGCCGCAACCTCTTGCTCACGCGTTTCCGCAAAGCCGGCATCCCCTGCTTCGCTCCGGGCGGCGCCTTCTACGCCTTCCCTGACATTCGAGCAACAGGAATGACCAGCCAGGGGTTCGCTCGGGAACTCTTGGAAGAGGAAGCGGTCGCCTGCGTTCCGGGAGACGCCTTCGGGCCAACCGGAGACGGGTTCCTCCGCTGTTGTTACGCCGCCAATACCGAAGCTCTCAAGGAAGCTTTGGACCGCATCTGCCGGTTCTATTCCAAAAAAATCCGTCCGTAGAAGACTGACTGGGTCACTTCAAGATCATACCAGAGGCATGGGCAAACTCCACGAATGGCAGAACAACCGCACCTTGGCCTATGTCGTGCCGCTGGTCGCATTCATGGTTTTCCTCGCTCTGCCGGAGCGACTCGCTATCAGACACTCCGCGAGACCGTGGTGGCAGCACTCACCCGAGCACTGGAT
>JANQJH010000347.1 GCA_028281705.1 Verrucomicrobiales bacterium | reverse complement strand
TTGGGATTGCACATCACGTTGCGGTTGACGTCACCGCAGGCCGCCAAGGTATCGAGAAGCGTGGCATTGATCTCCTGGATCGTCTTTTTCAAGGTGCCCTTCAGTACCCCGTGCAATTGGAATGCCTGGCGCGTGGTCAGCTTCAGGGTTTGGTTGGCGTAAGTGCTGGCGAGCTCGTCGATGTCGAGCCACTGCTTGGGCGTGCAGACGCCACCGGGAACCCGCACGCGAATCATGAAAGAAAACGCCTTTTCCAGCTTGGCCTGGCGTCGCTCCTTCCGCAAATCGCGATCGTCCTGCTGGTAAATGCCGTGGAACTTCGTCAGCTGTTGGTCCAAGGCGGCGATGCCACCGGTCGACTCATCCACCAGACCCTCAGCAATCGTTCCGCGCAGCTGGCGGCTCTCAAGCTTGATGGACTCGTTCTTGTGCAGAGGTTTCTCGGGTGTCGTGGTGGCCATGAACGCTTAATCCTTAGTAATTAAGTCATGTTACTAAGATTTAAAACCGCCGGATGCAAGTGGAATTTGTCCCCGTTCCATTGATCATGGGCTCATGACCCCTCCGAAGCGCTTGCTGGCCACTGTCTTCGTCACCTTCGCCACCACCGCTACGGAGGCACCAGCCGTCGTCCTGCTGCACAACACCTTTGATCTGGGCACGGATGGCTGGACTGTCGGCGCTCCCAGCCCGGTGCCGCCCAGCCGCAGCCCCAGCGGGGGACCGGGAGGCCCGTCAGATCCCTATTTGCTGACCCAGTCGCTGAACATCCCCGGTCCGGGTGGGCGCCTGGCCGTTTTCAATCAAGACAGTGCCTGGCTCGGCGACTACACCTTCCTCGGGCTCGACGCGATCGAGGTCGATTTGAGAAATTTCGGAGCCACAGCCCTGACCATCCGGGTGGGATTGGAGGGCCTGGCCCCGGACCAGACGGTGCATCGGGCCGTCACGGCAGCGACCCACGTCCTCGCGCCATTCAGCCAATGGGAGCACGCCCGTTTTTCCCTTCTACCCGGCGATCTGGTGGCAGTCGGTGCCAGCCAGGATCCGGCTAGCACGCTGGAAAACATCACCCAGATCCGTTTCCTCCACCAGCCGGCGCCGCAGTTCCAGGGAGCCATCGTGGGCGCGGCCATGGGTCTGGACAACATCCAGGCCATTCCCGAACCGCGGGTCGCGATTTTGATTCTTATGGGCGGCTTTTGCCTCATCCCCAGACGGCGATCCGCGCTCCCGGATTGATTTTTCCGACACGTCGGAGCGTCTGGTGCGCCCTCGACCTTACAGCCATCGGGCAGGCCGTTGCGCAATGAATTGCCAGAATTACCATAGAGGGCCCCATGCGCCCTTCTCTCCTCCAACTCCTGGCGGCCATCGTGCTGGTCCTGCCGTGCCTCCAAGTTTCGGCTGCCGACTTGTTTCAAACGGTTTGGAAACTCGGAGTCGACGATGATTCGCGCAACGAATTCGGCCGGGAGAGTTACTCGCCCAACGCCAGCCCCGGCAGCGCGTCCGCACGGGACGATGACTACTATTTCGCCGGCACCTATGCCATTGGAACGGTCAACGCCGACGAGGATCTGAGTAACTTCGAGCGGGCGGTCTCCAGCGGTGATCCGAACGTTCGGATCCATTTCAACCTCACGGCTTCACAGGCCGTTCCCCAGGCCCGCTTCCGCTTGCGTTTTGATATGATTCAAGCCGGCTGGTGGGATCGCACCATCTCGGCGAGCGGGCCCGGTTATGCGGTGCGCGATCTCGCCCTCCGGTTCAATGGAACCATTGTCCTCACGGCCAACGATGTCAGCGCGGACCGCGTCCTGGATGTCTTTTTCACCGGCCAGGAGGTCACGCCCATCGCCGGAGAGAACGTGGTCGAACTCTCGCGCACGGACGGATTCGGGGATGAATGGATTCAGCTCGACTACGCCCAGCTGGATGTGGACGCGGACGCCCTGACGGACGGGGACTCTGATACCCTACCCCGCTACTGGGAGGAGTCTTTTGGGATGGATGATAGTGTGAGTGCCGACGCCTTGAGCGATGCGGACGTCGATTCCCGAACGGCGGCGCAGGAGTACCAGGAGGGAACGAGTCCCGTGGACAACGATTCGGACAACGATCAGTTAGGCGATGGTCGTGAGGCCGCCCTGGGAACCGATCCGAGAATACGGGACACGGACGGAGACTCCCTCCTCGACGGGCACGAAGCGGTGGGCACGCCGGCGTCCAATCCCTTGTTGACGGACACCGACGGCGATGGGGGAAACGACGCCTGGGAGCGGCACGTGGGAACGGATCCCGGCTCGAATACCAGTGTGCCCTGGCAGTTTCCCGGCGCCATTGGGCTCAATATCGTGAGCACGCGCCGTCCGGAGGCCGCCCTGAGCGCCTACGAAATTGCAGGGAGTTTTCCCCAGCAACACTGGAACAACACCGCGGCGCTCCCTGACTACACGAACGCCGGCGGCACGCTCAACGACTTGTTAGACAGTACGGGCGCCACCACGAACATCGATGCCGCCTGGACGGCCCACACGACCTTTGACACGGAGAACACGGGCAACGCCAATGCCGACTTGATGAACGGATATCTCAACGCGGAAGGGGATCTCGGCAGTGGTGACGACGTCAGCCTCACCATGAGCAATATCCCCGGTAGCATGGCGGCCTACGACGTTTATGTCTATGTGGGCTCGGATATCCTGGGAGGCACATCACGCGTCCGCCTCAATGGCCAGGCGTCCACGGATCGCTTCTTTCGTGCCGCCACGGAACGCCCGTTCCTCAAATTCATCGAAGCCACGGCAAGCACCGAGGCCGACGCCACCTTTGCCAACGTGGTCCGCTTTGCCAACGTCTCCGGGTCTTCGTTCACCGTCAGTCTCGGCCTCGTAGCCACGGCGGATCGCACCGGCATACTCGGGATCCAGATCGTCGATACCGCGCTCGATTCCGATGGCGACACCAATCCCGACGCCTGGGAGATCCTCAACGGCCTCAACCCGGCAATCAGTGACGGCCAAGCCGATCCCGACGCCGATGGCCTAACGAATACGGAGGAACGCGCCGCGGGAACGCATCCCCTCGATCCGGACACGGATGACGATGAACTTGCGGACGGCGCCGAAATCGTCACCAGTCCCTTGAATCCTGATGGCGATGACGACGGCATTCTCGACGGCGTCGAACAGCACCACGCCTTTTTTCCCAGCGACCCCAACCTCGCCGACACCGACGGCGATGGCGTCGATGACGGGGACGAAATCAACGCCCACTCCGACCCTGACGACGGCGCCCTGAGCCCGGCCGGCTTTGCCGTGCCAACTTACGATGCCGGCTCGCGCACCTGGAGGTGGACGGTCGACAACGTCCGCGCCCTCTGGAACCACGACCTGGCGCCGGTGAGCGATTCCTCCGGTGACGACGTATTCGGGGTTATCGTTTGGATGCGGGATGTCCTCGGCTGGGATCGACAGTTGCGTCTGGGCGTCCGCTATCGGGAGGGGACACTCACCTACCAATTTGTCACCCATCGCACGATCTTCCAACGAAGCTCCGGCGGCAGCCTTTACCGCAGCGACTGGTCCAACCCGCCCAACGATCTCGCCAATCAGTTCGGATTCAGCATGAAAGGACGTCAGGACGACAGCGATCCGCTACGCTTTGTCTTCACGGCGCACCGGCCCAATCCGGCAATCAATGCGTGGACGGTCACTTTCGAAATCTACAATGTAAAGAACGCCGCTTCTCCTCTCCTCGTCGCTTCCCACACGGAGAACGACATGGTCGCGGGCCACCCCCAGATCGAAGATCCCACGGCCAACGGATTCCCTGCCTGGGAAGCCGAAGGCGAAGAGGATGAGTCCTTCGACGACGACCGGAGCGGACTCTATCACCGTGACGGGATCTCCGTGGGACTCACTCGCGACCCCATTGGGCCCGCGGACGGGGACAACGACAGCATGCCGGACAGTTGGGAAAACGCGCATGGTTTCAACCCCAACGATCCCTCCGACGCGGACGACGATCCGGACAACGACGGCCTGCTTAACTGCGAAGAGCACCTTCATGGGACGGATCCTAGAGATGATGATAGTGACGACGATGGCGCCAAGGATGGTGTGGAGATCGCCCACGGTTCCAACCCGCTGACCACCCCTCCGGCGCTGGCGACCGACCCGGGGGAGGCGCCGCCCTACTTCTTCAGTGCCCTGACGGGCACCTCGGAAGACCTCGATGGAAACGGGCTTTCCGATGCCTGGCAGGCGCGCTATGGGGCCAATGGTCTCGCCCTGGATTCGGACACCGATGGCGATGGCCAGACGGCGGCTCAGGAGAGCGAAGCCGGCACGGACCCGTTCGACGGCACTTCGCTCTTGGCGGGCGAGATCGACCTGGTGGGTAATGACGTCGAGATTGAATGGCCGGCCTCGGCATACAAGAGCTATGCCATCGAGACGAACGACAGCCCGATGGGAGGAGGCACTTGGACTCCAGCCAACGGGAGCCAGACCAGTTCTAATGGCCTGCGCAAACAAACCATCGCTGGTGGCGCCGCGGGCACGAGACAGTTCTTTCGTATCAATGTGCAAGATGTCGATGCCGACTTTGACGGCGTCACCGACTGGTCGGAAGATTGGTTAGGCACGGACGGAACCTCGAGCAATAGCAATCGTCAGAGCGTGGTGACGCAGGCGAATGAAGTGTTGAGTGGTGACTTCGTCAAACTCATGGAAACGCTTCAAGGCGCCACCGATAACGGCGCCTGGGAGGCCTCCACCGCATCCTCCCAGCCTTCTCGCGTCCAGGCCGCCCGCTTTCTCACCCAGGCCAGCTTCGGTCCCACACTGGCAGAGATCGATCGCGTCGCCGGCATGGGTTTCGAAGCCTGGATCGACGAGCAGCTCGAGGAGGAACCCTCTCTCCACCAACCCTACCTAGCGGAGATCAAAGCCGACTACGCCGGGCGCCGGCTCGATCGGACCTACAATGTCAATGAGATGAATGGCTTCATCTTTGGAAACAATGTGACCACTCCCTTCGCCCGGGCCGCCACCTCGGGCGATGATCAACTGCGCCAGCGGGTGGCTTTCGCCCTCAGTCAAATCCTCGTCATCTCACGCCGGGACGCCCAGCTCGACAACCGGCCGGAAGGCGTGGCTAACTACTACGACATTTTTGTCCGTCGCGCCTTCGGCAACTATCGCGACATTCTGCTAGAGGTCACGCTCCATCCCTGCATGGGATGGTACTTGAGTCATGTGGGAAACCAGAAGGCCGATCCCAGCATCCCGCGGTTTCCCGATGAAAACTATGCCCGGGAGATCATGCAGCTCTTCACCATCGGACTCTGGAGGCTGCATCCGGACGGCACCCTGATGCTGGATGCTCAGGGTGAACCCATCTCCACCTATGACAATGGCGACATCACCGAGCTGGCCCGGGTGTTCACCGGCCTGTCCTTTGATGTCCGCTACCGCTTCGGCACTGGCGGCTGGCTCGACGAACACTATCAAAAGCCGATGCGCATGTATCCGGAATACCATGACTTCGGTTCCAAGACCTTGCTCAATGGCTTTCATGTTCCCGCACGGGCGGAGAATGAGGAGAATGGCCTGCAAGATGTCCGCGATGCCGTGGACAGCCTCTTCGATCATCCCAACACGCCCCCCTTTGTCTGCCGGCGTCTCATTCAGTTCTTTGTCACCTCCAATCCCTCCCCAGCCTACGTCGAGCGCGTGCAAAACCAGTTTGTCGACAACGGGAAGGGCGTCCGCGGAGATCTTGGCGCTGTGATCAAGGCCATCCTGCTGGACCCTGAGGCGAGGGACCCCCAACACGCGGCCCAGGATCACTTTGGTAAACTCAAAGAACCGGTTATCCGCACCATGGCGCTGGGACGAGCCTTCGATCTCGGCAAGGCTCACCCCAACGTTGTCTGGTGGAATTGGGAGGGCGGCTATTACGATGTCACCTTTCAGGAGCCGACGAATTCCCCCACGGTGTTCAATTTCTACACCCCGGAATACCAACCGCCCGGGCCGGTGCGGGAACAGGGCTATGTCGGTCCCGCCTTTCAGATCATGGACACGTTCTCCAGCATCTCCATGGCCAATCTGTTATGGCGCTACTTGGAAGATGGCTTTCAGTCGGGAGGCGGCCTCTCCTTTCCCCTCGACTTCGGCGCCGTCCGTGGAGCTGCCGTGGATTCGCCCGAGGCCCTCGCCGACCGCATGGATCTATTGTTCTGCCAGGGAAACATGTCGGCCCGGGTGAGGCAGATTATCATTTCCACGATATCCGACCCTGAACTCAATACCGACGAACGCATCCTTCTCGCGGCTTATCTCGCCATGGAAAGCCCCGACGGCGCCATCCAACGATAGTTCGTTCGCCCCCACTTTCCTTTCTCCCATGACGCCCCCACTCCAATCCCGTCGACGTTTTCTCGGTGAGGCCACCTGCGCTGCCGTGGGCTCCGCTTCGGTCCTCTCCACCATGCTGAATCTGCAGATGGCAAACCACGCTGCTGCCGCTGGAGGCGCGGGCGGCAGCCAGCGCAAGACCCTGGTCTGCCTCTATCTCTCCGGCGGCTGGGATTCCTACAATGTGCTCATCCCCTACGATGCCAGCGCCGCCGATGAAGCCGGCGATGCGGTTTACGCCGAGTACCTGGCAGCGCGTTCCAACCTCGCCATCCCCCGGCAAGACCTCCTTCCCCTCACCGGTGTGACGGATGCCCAGGGACGCAGCTTCGGCCTTCACCCCAGCTGCCAACACTTGGCTGAGATGTTCAACGGTCCCAGCGGCAGCCCCTATCAAGACAAGAAGCGTCTCTCCCTCATCAGCAACATCGGAACCCTGATCGAGCCCATCACCAACAAGGCGGAATATCTCAACGCGACCAAGGCCCTTCCCAAGGCGCTCTTCTCTCACAGAGACCAAACCGAGCAATGGCAGACCTCCGTTCCCCAGGGACTCGACGTCTTGTCAGGCTGGGGAGGGCGCGCCGCGGATGTGCTCCACTCCACCTTCAATACGGAACAAACGGGCGGTTTCTACATGCCCATGAACTTCTCTCTCAGCGGGAACAGCGCCTTCCAAACCGGGGTCGACCAAGGCCAGTTCGTCATCACGTCGAACGGAGCGCTCTCCCTCACCGGCGCCCATCGCACGAGCGGGGTGTTGGCCAGAAAGAACGCCGCTCTGACGGAGATCCTGGGTTCACCCCTGGACAATCACTATCAGAACCTTTTTCAGCAATCCTTCGGGAACATCACCCGGAACAGCATCGCCAGTAGCGCGGCCTTTCAATCCGACTTCGACAATCCCGGTTCCGTCAATGGAGTCGATGTCGTCTCGACCCTCGACGCTGCCGGATTCCCCAATCACCGGCTGTCAGACAATCTTCAAGCAGCGGTACGCAATCTCGCTATTCGCGAGAGACTCAAACTCTGTCGCCAGACAATATTCGTCGAATGGGGCGGATGGGATCACCATAGCGAACTCCTCAACACTCAGGCTGGCATGTTGTCCATTCTCGACGACGCTCTCTTCGCCTACCAAAATGCCCTCGAGG
>JANQJH010000328.1 GCA_028281705.1 Verrucomicrobiales bacterium | reverse complement strand
GTCGTCGAAGATCGAAAGAGTGGTCTCTGAAATGAAATTGCCCGGCATGAGGATCTGCACAAGACCGCCTTCGGCATTTCCCAAACTCAACACGCCGGCAAGGGCGGCGGCACCTGACTGGCTGGAGGAACAGGATTTCTTCATGGTGCTCGGTACTGCCCACCCGAAGAATTATCAATCGAGGTGAATGCGTATAATATCTACGTCGTAATGACGGAAAGCAGCGCACTCAACTCAAGAGGACAGTGGGGGTCTCACGCAAAGCCGCAAAGCCGCGAAGGGCTCATTCGAAAAGGAAGTAAGAGAGCGAAGAGCGGACCAACTTTCTGACAGGACCTTGGTAGCCGGATTTGCATATAACACGAACACGAACCAGTAAATGTTGTTGGAACAGAACAGGCGTTGTCGCGCATGATTTCATAAAGGCTCGTTGTGATCTGTCCGATCTCTGCGCCTCCGCGCCTCTGTGCGAGCTTCTCCCACGCGCAACTTCCTACCACAGGACGTTTTCACTTCGCCGGTGATCGATCGTCTAAAGTCCTTCGCGTCGTGGAGATCCGATAGAATGAATCCTCGCACGGAGGCACAGAGCGCACAGAGTTTTGGTCGGACGAAATCAGAACAGTGTTCTCCCGTTGAGGCGCCAAGCCGCCAAGGGCTGATTCGAAAAAGGAAGTAGGAGAGTGAGCCAACAACCAAACCATTCCTTAGCGTCTTGGCGCCTTTGCGTGAGGCCTACCTCTATCTTGGTTAGTTGGATCCGCTTATTTGTTTGCCCCTGGATCCTGACGATGACCCCTGGCGAATAAGGGCGCAGATGGGGCGGACAGGAGTGTCCGCATCACCAAAAAACTTAAACTCACACTTAAACTTCAACTTAAACTCCCACCACCATTCCGCTATCTAGTTAGCACATCAATCTTGGAGGAGATGGCCTCAGGTAATTAGGGAAGCAGATGTGGCGGACAGGAGTGTCCGCATCACTTTGTTAGCACTTCAAGCGTGGAGATGACTTTCGGCAGATAGGGGCGCAGATGTGGCGGACAGGAGTGTCCGCATCACTTGGTTGGCTAGCAACGGGTGTTTCTTGGTCCCCGTTGAGAGAGAGAACGAACTATTGCTCGTAGTCGCGGAACCAGCTCTCGGACACGACTTCGACGAGTTCGAGCTGATCCTTGGCTGAGGCATTCGGCGGGTAACGCACTTTTACGATGACCCCGATCGATTCGAGAATGCTGAGTGAATGACTGAGGCGGCGAGCCGCGGGATCCTCCCTCCTGCCATAGACGTAAAGCGCGTCTGGATTGCTGAGGAACGTCCCTTTGAAGGCGAAGTGTTCCTCTTGATTGAAACCGAAGTTATAGAAATCGGAGGTCTCCAGTGTGAGCCGAAGTTCCACGGGGTCGACGGGTTTCTCGGTCGTCAGTTCTTCAAAAGAGTATGGCTGATAACCTGACGACGTCTCCCAGTCGATCTTGTAGTTTCCTTCATCCAATCGCTCGACGGCCATGATCATCGGCCGGTCCTCGATTTCGGAACCGCCTTTCTCACCGACGAGCAAGCCGATCTGAATAAAATTCCGGCGGCCCACCTCGACGGGTTGGTCCATCCCGAACTTGATGCGATCAAAGTAGACGTCCTCGGGGTGTTTCCGGTACCAGGCTTCCATGAGTGGCCGCACGATCTCGGGATGGCTGACGTAAGCCAGCTTGTCCTCCCACTTCTCGGTGCGGTGAAAGTCGATCACCAACTGGGCGGCGGCTTTGGTGTCGTGCTCGATGGCCGTGACCTCATCAAGTCCCACGAGCATCCCGAAGTCGTCTTCCTCGACGCCGGAACTGTCACGCGCCTGGCTGGTGTAATGCACGGCCACGGCCACGCCGAAGGCGACGACGACGATTCCCGTGAGGGTGCCGTAGTCGAGTGCGCCGTGCTTGTTGAGAAAGATCCACCGGGTGATGGGATTGGCCATCAACTTGGCCCGAGTGGCTCCGACTTTGACCCGGCGCTCGGTTTCCTTCTCCGTCACCTGCTCCCAGTTCCCCTGGAACTTCTCTTTAGAGTCGTCCGAAAGTTCACGCAACTGCGCGTCCGTGTCATGATAGTCGCCTTCATTCAAGTCCTGTTGGAACTCGCGAGAATAGGCCGCTTCCCAGCGGCGCAACTTGAGCGGCTCGATCTTGAGTTGCCGGGCCACTTCTTCATGGCTCTTGCCCTCCTGGAGGAGGCGCGCGGCGGCAAGGATCATGGCCTCATCCTTCTTCGGGAGGCTGCGTGGTTGCACAATCCCACGTTCCGATTCCGCGGAATCGTCCTCGGGACTGCCCTCGTTCAGCTGTTCAAACGGAGTGCCTTGTCCCTCTTGACGCTCGGGCAGGGATCGAGGCTCCACGCCGAGTTTTTTGTGAGGAGGGTCGGATGAGGAGGAGGATTCGCTCATGATGAAAGAGGAGGGAGTGTGCGATTATCAGGAAGGCTCCTAGCTTCGATCAAGTAAAGTTTGCGCGGAAGGAATGTCGAGATCAAAAAGGTTGATTTTTTAACTGTTTAATGGGTCGCCATGAGGATGGCGCCGGCGGCGGCCAGGGTGGCCCCCAGGGCTTTCCGCCAGGTGAGCCGTTCCCGAAGAAAGAGAACGGCCAGAGCGATGATAAACACGGTCGACATTTGATTGAAGATGGCGGCGCGACCGGCGGTGTTGTACTTGAATCCCGCGACCCAAAAGATGGTGGCGAGGAAGGGCCCGAAAAAGGTCATGGGAATCATGGTCCGCCAAGCGTCCCGGCGTCGAAACGGAAGCACGAGGGAGGCTCGTTGCGGAAGGCAGAGGGCATAGAGCCCGAGGACGATGGTGGCCACGAGAAAACGAAAGCCCGATACCCAGACGACGGAGACTTCCCGGTAGATGTCCCTCACCGAGAGAATGCCCACGGCCATGGTCACGTGCGCCAGCGTGGCCAGGCAGACACCGGCCCAGAGATCGCGGCGGTTCTTCACTTCAGGGGTCAGCCGCATGCCGATGAAAACGCCCGAGACGACGAGGAAGCCTCCGAACCATTCCCAGGCACCGAGGATTTCCTCGAACATGAGAAAACCGACCAGCGCCATGGCCGGGGCGTAGACGCAATCGGCCAGCGCTTGCAAGCTGGCGCCCAGCCGGCTCAGGGCCGCGGCGAACATGGTGTCGGCCAGTGAAATCCCAAGCACGGCGCTGAGGGCCAATCGAAGATAAGCGCTGAGGCTCAAGTCCGGAACGAGGGGTTCCCGCAACGCCTGGGAGAGGGCGACGAAAAAGATGATGGCAACCGAACTCTTAAAGAAAGTGAGAGGAAGCGGCGGTATCTTGAAACCCGAGACCCGCATCAGGATCACCGAGATGGCCCAGAAAAAGCCTGACAGAATGGCGAATAGATCTCCTTGGTGCATGGGCCGGTGACGCCGCTACGCGTCCCCTTGTGAAACGCGGTTGATCGGTCGCTCTCACGTCTTCGCGGATTGGCCTTCCGTCAAGCGTCGGCTCCGTGGAAACCAGTGCGCCGTGGGGTGGAACGAGCCCACCCGGCGGAACGGGATTGCCTTCTTGGTGAAATGATGTGCAATGGCTGCGGAACGAATCGACCATTTGCTCCATGCCGGCCCAGTCGCTGACCATCCGTCTAGACGATCCTTCTCAGGAAGGGAAGCGGCTGGATGCCGTTCTGGCCGCGGCACTGCCCGAGATCTCTCGCTCGCGTCTTCAGGCCTTGATCAAGGAGGGCCATGTCCGGATTGGAAGCCAAAAGGTGAAGGCCCGGCACCCGGTGGTCCTGGGTGAGGAAGTGGCCGTGACCATCCCCGAGGCGGCTCCGGCGGAGGCGCTGCCGGAGGCGATGGAGCTCGAGATTCTCTACGAGGATACCCAATTGCTCGTGCTCAACAAACCGAGCGGGCTCGTGGTGCATCCGGGCGCCGGGCACCAGACGGGGACCCTGGTCAATGCGCTCCTGGCCCACTGCGGCGGTCTCTCCACCATCGGTGGCGTCGAGCGGCCGGGCATCGTCCACCGTTTGGACAAGGATACCAGTGGCTGCATGGTGATCGCCAAGGACGATGCGTCCCATCAACACCTGGCCAAGCAGTTCGCCGAGCGCGCGGTGGCGAAGCACTATCTCGCCGTGGTTCGCGGCCGGCTCTCGCCGGCTTCGGGTTCGGTGGAAAATTTCATCGGCCGGCATCCGGTGAATCGTCAGAAGATGGCGGTGGTCGACGCCGAACGCGGCAAGGCTGCGGTGACCGACTACCATGGGGGCCCGTGCATTGACGGCGCCTCGTTGGTGCATTGTCAGTTGCACACCGGGCGTACGCATCAGATTCGGGTGCACCTCCACAGTTTGGGTCATGCCTTGTTAGGCGACGCCATCTACGGTCGAGGACAGAAGGGGCCGCGGCGGGCCGGGATCGATCGTCTCATGCTGCATTCCTGGATCCTCGGTTTCCGTCATCCATTGAGTGGTGAGACCATGATTTGGCGGACGCCGATTCCGCCTGAATTTGCGCCCTGGTTGACCGATGAGCGTTGGTTAGAAGCGCGGGCAGCCACGGCCAAGCTGGCGTGAGCGAATTCACTGGCGGAGAGGTGATGCGGACACTCTTGTCCGCCGGGTCTGCGTGGTATTTGCCGGAGGTCATCTCCAAGATTGAGGTGGCTCAAAAACCGAGGGACTGAAGTCCCTCCCACTTTCCGGGAGGAGGCTCGAAGGGCAAGGCCCTAACTAAGTCTCCTCTGGCGTTTTACCCTTTTCCTTGGCCGCCGCCTCGCGGCGTTCGCGAAAGAAGCTCTGGAGAATGCCGGCGCACTCCTCCCGCATCACTTCCGGGGTGATCTCGCTCCGGTGGTTGAGACTGGGATGCTGCAGGAGATTGAGCAGACCGCCGGCGGCGCCTCCTTTTTCGTCGGGACAGCCGAAGATAACGCGGCGGAGCCGGCAGTGGATGATGGCTCCGGCACACATGGGGCAGGGCTCCTTCGTGACGTAGAGATCACAGTCGGTGAGGCGCCAGTCTTCGAGGGCGCTTTGTGCTTGTGTGAGCGCCAGCATCTCGGCGTGGGCCGTGCCGTCCTTGAGAGTCTCCACCTGGTTGAAGGCCCGGGCGATGATTTGCTCGCGGCGCACGATGACGGCGCCGATGGGCACTTCCTCGGCGGCGTAGGCCCGCTGCGCCAGCCGCAGGGCCTGGCCCATGAAGTGCTGGTCACTCCGCAGATCGATGACCAGGGGCTGCTCGGGGGCGTCACTCATGAGGAGACCGGGTCTTCTTTGACGGAGCCCTGTTCCCCGTCTAACATGGCCGTGCCTTTGGCGCGCTGCTCCTGCACTCCGGCGATGGTCCGGCCTAACAAGTCGCGGGAGGCGCGATTGAGAGGCGCCGTGGCGATGAACACCTTGCGTTCCGGTTCACCGGTCATGGTTATTTCCAGCATCTTCTCGTCGGGTGTGAATCCCACGTCCTGGACCTCGGACCAGTAGAGGACTTCCATATTCTTGCTGGGGAAGAAGAAGGGGAAGAGTTCGATCCCGACGGGGGAGAAGATCATGTAGGCGTGCTTTGCCAGGTGGATTCCCGCGGCGGTGAATCCTGCGATGAATGGCAGGGTGAGCAGACCGTACCAGGAGCCCTGCAGAAGAGGTTCCTGCGAGACGGTCCACACATCGAGGCTCACGAGGTAGAGGGTGACACCAAGGCAGAGGAAGAGAAGCGCCAGCATGAAGAAATGGACCGCCTGGGCATTGCGGGTGAAGCGGATCTCTTTCTGGCCGCGTTGATCAGGTGGTCCACTCATCTTTCAGTTAGCACGTTGATCTTGGAGATACGGACGCGGATGAAGCGAGGCGGAGAGGAGTGTCCGCACCACTTGGCTCCACCGAAGTGGAAACAATCGCGGGATTTCTTCATGGGGCCATGATCTAGAGCACGAGCATCCCTTCTAGGTCACAGGGCTGGTGAAAGCGTTCAATCTTTTCTGCCCGGCCGCTTTCCAGATCGATATCGATGACGGCGCCGCAGAGCAGCACGGGGCCCTTGGCGATGGGGAAGCGTGTGGGCATCGATTTCCGGAAACGATAGACGACAGCTTCAATCTGGCGGCCGAGGATGGACTCCGCCGGTCCGCACATGCCGGCGTCACAGAGGAAGGCGGTGCCTCCGGGAAAAATCTGTTCGTCCGCGGTCTGCACGTGGGTGTGGGTGCCGACGACAGCGGAGACCTTGCCATCCATGGCGCGTCCGAGCGCGATTTTCTCGCTCGTCGTCTCGCCGTGGGCATCGACGAAGAGAACCGGTGTTTCCTGGCGAAGCTTAGCCACCTCTTCCTCGAGGCAGAGAAAGGGATTTTCCAGATTGGGCTGGGTGAAGGTGCGTGCTTGGACTTGGAGGACGCCCACCTTGCCCTTCTTCGTCTCCAGAACGACC
>JANQJH010000319.1 GCA_028281705.1 Verrucomicrobiales bacterium | reverse complement strand
GAAGTCACCGACTCAGGCTGTCGTCTCGGGAGCGGCACCGCCACCACCAGCAGGCGTGGCTGCGGGTGCTCCTTCGGCTGATTCGCCAGCCGGGGCATGAAGGTTTACTCGGAACTTGATGCGACCGCGCTTGGCAGCGGCACGCGCCTTGCGGCGAGACTTCTGCAGGGGTGTTTCAAAAGCCCGCAAGCGACGGACTTCATCGAGAATCCCCTCGGACTCAAGCTTACTCTTTAGACGTTTGAGAGCCCGATCGATGGGCTCGCCTTTCTTGACGGTGACTTTCGGCATGTTGTTTTGGAACAGGTCTGGGAGAAAGAAGAGGCCTTGCGGTGTTACCGCAAGGCCTCAAAATCGATACTGTTTTAATTCGCAGTCGCTAAAAACTTATTTACTTGCGGCGGCGGAAGAACAGAAAGCTCAGGCCCATGAGACCGAGCATGGCGCTGGAGGGTTCAGGAATGATCGGGCTCAATGCAAATCCATCAAAGGCAGTGCCACCGATGTCAATGCCCGACACACGCTCACCGTAAATCAAGTTCCCACCTGCCGTGATGACAGCGTCTTCCGTAGCACCCGGCTCATCAACGAAGGAAAACCCATGATCGTAGATAAAGAGGCCTGACGCACTCGCAATATCGCTGGTGTCACCGATCACCGTGTAAACCGACTGACCACTGAAACCCGTGCCACCAACGGTCGCCGTGACCGAATTCTGATAAAGGCCAGCAGAGCCGTTGAATCCCATCGTGACAGCGTTTCCGAACTGCTGGAAAGCCGCTTTGAGGCCAGCAAGGTCACCTGCTGCCGCTAAGGGCCCGGGATCCTGGCTGAAGATACCAATCGTCACAGCACCGGCACCATCGGCAATAGGAGTCACTTGGTCCCTTCCAACGACGGGAACCGGAACGAATCCAGGCAGGTTACCGACGGTGACTGTTGCGGCCTCGGCAGTAATGGCCAGTGCCAGAAGCGCGCTGAAAACTGATGTTGAGAGTTTCATTCCTTAGATTCTATCTTGGTTGTTAAAAAGTTGAGATAAGTCGGTTAAATCTTTGAACATTCGGGAGGGAACGTCAACCAAAAGTTGCGTTCCCTCCCAAAATCTTGCCTAGAGATCAGCGTAGAATGCGGGCGGCGTGAAGGTCACGTCGAAGGCATCCTGATTGCGCTGCACGATGATCCCAGAGGTCAACGCCTGGTCGGAAGCATCGTCGTTGCCCGTGGCCACCAGCTTCCAGCCCGCGGTAATTCCCAGGAAGGGAATATCCTCGGCGAAGTAACCCTTGCGGAAGCCCGCCCCGTCGACGATCCAGACGTTGGTCGCGACATCGGGAGCACCTTTGACCACCGAAGCTTCAAGGCCGGAGTTGCCCAGAGTCGAGCCGGTCGGGTAGATGCGGCTGAGGTAGGAGAAGGGAGCAGCAGCGGTCACCGTCGTCTGCGTCAACTTGACGTGGCCAGTGAAGGTGAGATCCAGAGCGGCTTCGCCGCGGCGCTGGACGATCAGACCACTGGTGAAATCGATGGGAAAATCAGCCTGATCGTCGTTGCCCGTGGAGACGAGCTTCCAACCAGCCGTAATACCGAGGAAGGCCACCTCCGTAGCGTAGTAGGCCTTCTTGAAGCCCTCGCCATCGGGAATCCAGATGATGTCTGCCGTGTCCGCGGACCCTTCGATAAATCCGGCCGAATTCTCGGCACCAAAGTAATCTCCCAAGGTGCGCACCTTGCGGATGATGTAGCTGTCATCAGCAGCCACAGGCAGCGCGTCGGCCGTGGTCACGGTGTTCTGCGTGAGTTCCGTGATGCGGGAGTGGGCCCCATTCTCAAACTCGATGGAGTAGAGAGCGCCGTCGGGCAGGGATGCCGCGAAATCGACGTTGGCGTCGGTCAAGACGTTGCCAGCCACAGCGGTCAGGCCACTGGAGACGAGCGGGGCATCGACCAGGTTGACGCCGATCACATTAAATCCGGGGTCTGCCGTCTCCGTGTGGTAGCCAACAGGCTTGGTGAAGGCCTGCCCATAGGAGAGTCCGATAGTTGCAGCCAGTGCGCCTGCACCGGCAAGTAGTGTCGTTTTTTTCATGTTTTGTGATTGAGTTTCGCCGATGCGGTTTATGCGGGAGCGAGGGTTCTGTTTGGGGTTTGGTTCACGATTACGCGACGTAATCTAGGGAATCTAACGTTGTTGATCAATGCTTATTTCGGAGACTTTTTGCAAATCAGTCAATTTTTTCTGTCACTCTGGATAACGGGATCTGGGTGCGAACGTTACGCACGAGCGCGGATCTTTTCGAACTTGCGACGAGGAGACAAGTCAAAACTGGGCGAAAATCGCAAGAAAGCCGAAACACCGTGCTCCCGGGCGGGTGCACAGCCGCCGCCGGCCCCGAAAGAAACCGCCCTCCACGGGCCCCGAAGCCTGGAAAAACGCCGCTTCATCGCCACGCGGGGAGACCCGTTCGCAGTCGGTCGATGCTCTCCTAGCGCGATCCACGGAAACGCTGCCACCAGGACTTCTTGGGCTCATTGACCTCCACGGCGGATTCCCGCCGATTGAACTCCAGGGCGCTCTGCGTCACCCGGTTGTTCTGCGTCTGCTCCAGGTTGGCATTCACCAGATCGGCGGCGTCATTGACGATGTGCGGCTGGATGAACATGAGCAATTCCTGCCGATTCTTGGCCTTGTCGTTGTTTCCGAAAAGGTGCTTGAGTAACGGGACGTGAATCATGAGCGGGAGCCCGTTCTTGCTGTCCTCTTGGCTCTCGACAATCAGACCGCCGAGAACGATCGTGGATTTGTTAGGCACCGTCACCTCCGTTTGAATGGACTGACTGTTGATGTCGGGCAGTTCGTTGCCGGAAATCACCCGAGACCCGGCCTGGGTCTCATTCGTCTGAATGATCTGCAGGGTGACCTCGTCGTCGGAGTTGATCAAGGGCACCACCTCGAGAACCAACTGAATGTCCTGATACTGAATGTTCGAGACGGTGCCGCTGGTCGAGACACCGCCCAGACTCGTCTGCGTGCTGGAGGGCACGGCGATACGCTGACCACTGCGAATCGTCCCGGGCCGGTTGTTGCTCAGATAAATCGAAGGACGGGAGATGACCTCAAAGCGATTTGTCGTCTCCAGGGCCTGGAGGTAGGCATTCACAAAGTCTCCAATCTGGCCGTAGTAATTCAAGCCGGCCAACTTGGGGAAGGCATCGACGCCAGTTAGGCTGTCGAGGTCAATGATATTGCCCCCGCTGCCCGTCTGGAAAAGTCCGCCACTGCGAACGGTGCGTCCGCCGACTTCGTATTCCTGGACTTGATGGAGGAGATCGATCCCCCAATTGACGTTGTTCCCCAGCGTGACCTGCCCGATGATGGTCGAAATGTAGACCTGCCTCGGTTTGACGTCGATCTCGTCGAGGATGGTATTGACTAACAAGAGGTCTTCCGGCGGGCCGGCCGCGAGGATGGTATTGATCTTGGGATCCGCGATGAGGAGGGTCGACTTGCCCACGGGCACGGAAATGGGACCCGAATCCTGAATGCCAAAGCCCTGGAGGCTACCGCCAACACCTCCCAAGCCGCCGCCGATTCCGCTGGTACTGCCAAAGCTGTTCCCGCCGAAACTGTTGGTTCGGCCTAGCGAACTGCCACCCCGCGTGTTGCCAAAGCCGGTCGTTCCGAAACCACCACCGGTGTTTCCAAAGCCGCCGCCACGGTTGTTGCCAAAGCCCCCGCCGGACCGCCCGCCAAGATTGGAAGTGTTCACGCCAGAGGTCGCGCTGTTGGGATCGGCACGCTGGGAGAGGGCATCGGCCAGCACGGGGATCGCGAGCTGAACGGACACGTGACGCAGGGAGCGTTTGATGAAGCGCTTGACCTCGGCTTCGGCATCGAGCTCTTTCACGAGATTCTCGATGTAGGCCACGTCTAACGGACGCCCGATCACGATGAGCCGATTCGTGCGTTCGTCAGGATAGACGACGATGGGCTGGGTCGAGGCGGGCCCACCCGTGGGACTTGGTGAGGCAGTGGCCGCCGCTCCGCCCGGACTCCCCGGCCGAGCCGTTGTTCTGGGAGCGGACGGCGTCGTCCGCGTTCTCGTGGTGCCGCCGCCGGCTCGCTGTTCCTGTTGCTGGCTGAGGATATCATTGATCGCCTGAGAAACAGTGGCCGCCTCCGCACGGAGCAATTGAAAGACCTGGGTCTTCACCTGGGCGGGTCTCACATCGATCTCCTTCTGCAGCGCAATGAGCTGTTTCACGATGAGAGCGTTCTCCGTGATGACCAGGAGATTGGCGTCAGGCACCACGGTGATCCCGGCATAGGGCGTGCCCGTGTTCTTCGTCACCTCCTGAAAGATCCGCGTGGCTTCGTCCGTGGTGACGAATTCGAGCTTCATGATGTAGTTCACCACTTGCTCGCCATCGGGAATGTTGAAATCATTGGTGTACGTCTGGATCCCCTCCCGTGTGGGGGTGCTACCCGCCCTCCAGTTCACCGCTTTGAGAATGTTTTCTCCCGCGGGAATCAAGGCGATGCCATTGATGAGGAGGGAGCGCTCGATGAAATCGAGCCATTCTTCATTCGTCGCGACCTCATGCACGGTCTCGATCGAGATCTGAAGATCCAAGGCCTGGTTGTCCTTGACGATCATTTTCCCACTGACCGTTTCATAGTCCTGGAGGATGAATCGCAGGGGTGTCGCCGGGTATTGGATCTCAGGCGGCGTACCGTCCGCGGTGGCTGGCAGATTTCCTTGAGCCTGGGCAAAGGAGCCGGCTCCGATTGAAAGACAGACCAGTGCGATGGTGGGCAGGTGGCGCCGCTGACTTGAAAGAGTGAACATGAAGGCTGGTGTTAGGGTATGGAAATGGGTTTAGCGAAAAGCCGTGGCTACCTCTGGGTGGAACCGGGCAGGCCGGGCGGCAGGATGACACGCCGCTTACCTGGCGTGGTGGTGGGACGTTTCGTCGTCGGGGTGGTGGGACGTGGCGTGACGGTGCGTCGCGTGGTCCGGGGTTGACCGGGTTTCGGCGGCTGCACCTGCGGCGCCTTGGCCGCGAGCTGTTTCTCGCTGTATTTGATCGTGGCCGTCTTCACATTCGTGCCGGTGCCGGTGGCGACCACGACCTCGACTTGCGAGGGGTCACGATGAGGCCGGACGGTTTGAATCCGCAGCGCCTCGCCCTCGTCCCCTTCAACCAGGCGGTGGTAGGCCATCTTCCGCTTCTCGCGGTCCTCGTCCTTGGTCAGTTTGGTGTTCTCCACATGGACGACGAATTTCCCACCAATGCGGCTCACGGCACGCAATTGCAGCCCATCCGCCCAAGGATCGTTGGGGGCCTCCTTCGCCGCCGGAACCACTTCCTGCATGAAGGGATTCTTGCGAAAAATGGCATCGTAACGTCTGGGATCGAACTTCCGGGGAGGGAAATCCGTATCAAATTCACTCTCCGAGGCCACGACATTGCCGCCGTTGCCGCCGGCTCCGCGGGTGGTGGGAGTTTGCCCAGAGGCTGCGGAACTCGCGAGCGCGAGGGCGAGGAAGGTGAGCCAAGTCTTATTCAGTTTCATACTCTTAGTAGCGACAGTAAAAGGTTAATTCGTGGGACCTTCCCCGAGGTCTTTCAGATCTTCCAAGCCAACGGTGGCCGCTTCGCCACCTGCCCCAGGCGTGTTCTGGTCCCAGTGCTCGCCGACAATGCCTCCAACGGAGACGGTGTCGAAGGTCTTGCGCGGTCCGGGGGCGTTCCCCCGCTCGGCGGGATCGTCCACCCGGATCGTGGCGGGTTCTGGGATTTCAGCGGGACCGTCGAAAACGTATTCTTGCGCCGGTTCGATCCCCGTCTTAACCGGAAGCGGGTCGCGCCCGGCGGCGGCGGCACGGCGCGCTTCCATGGCGATGTCACCCGCCATGGGTGGCGGGGCAGCCGGTCCCTGGGAAACTCGGCGGCGCGCCGAATTGGCCAGCAACCCGCCATCGGTGCTCACGGGAACGCTTGTCTGCGTCTGCTTGTCCGCCCCCGAAGAAGCAGGCGGAGAGGACGTGTTGGTCTTTGGAGGGCTCGGGAGACGCACGCGAGGCGTGGTGACCTCGGGCGAAGCCGCTGCCGGGTTTGGAGCACCCGCCGGCGCTGGCGCTGCCGTGTTTGGCAAAACGATGCGATTCGTGGTTTTTCCATCGTTCTCATCGGCCGCCGGAGGCGCTTCGTCGTCGGCCTCACCGGGTGTGGGCTCGGCCGCGTCTCCATCGGCCGATTCCGCTTCGGATCCGGCTGGTGTCCCCGAAGAAGACACGGGCACGACACCGACGTGACTCATGGCGAGAATCTCTTCCGTGGCATAGCGCTGCTCGATCGTGACCTCACAGGTAAGCGACTCCGGCTCCTTCTTCTTCTTCGGATAAATATGAAGATTGGTCACGGAGCGGAACGAACTCTCCGACTGTAGCGAGGCCAGCCACTGCACGATGTTCTGGATGTCCCCCTGAACGATGACACGGCGCTCGAAAGCCCAGTAATAGGGCTCCAGCTTGGGTTCTTTCTCCGGGGGCACACTGACCAGGGTCAGACCAGCGGCGTTGATGCCCTGGACCGAGACCACGCGGTCGAGCACCTCCTTGGCCTCGAACTCGTCGCGGGCGATCGGCTGGTGCTGATTGAGCCAAACCCGTTTCTGGTTGTACTCATTCTGCTGCTGCTTCATCGTCAGCAGCGCCGTTCTCTCGGCCTGGAAGTTGATCTTGGAGGCGTTGACATCGGCCAGCGCCCGGGAATACCACTCGTAGAGAAAGAACGTCCCCAGGACGAGAACGGTGAGCGAAAAGAAGATGAGGAGGCGAACCTCCCTTAGACTAAGCTGACCCATACAAATACTCTCCTTTGAGGTCGAAGGTCACGATCCCCGTCTTGCCATCCATTTTGAATGGCGGGTGATCCCACTTGTAATCTCCTAGTGATTTATTGGCTTTCAATTGGCTGATGTACTTGTTGGCCATGGAACGGTTCACGGCCTCGCCTTCAAGGAGCACTCGATTCGCATTGATATCGATATCCAACACCCGCACTCCCTTGGCAGGCATGTTCTCCAAAACGCGAAGGAAAAGCTCGAGCGGATAGCGATCCACATTGATTGCGCTATCGAGCGCGTTCCACCGATTGGCCGTCGGTTGGATCCAACCCACTTCATTCTGCAAATTGTTCACCGAGACTTGAAGCTTGTTCACCTCGTGCTTTCGCCAGAAGAAATACGCGCCAAACCCAACCAGAAGAAGCAAATAACCCATCGCCGCCAGGGAGATCACATTGCGGATCTTCTGCCGCCGGGCCGCGGCCTCCCGATTGGACGCCACCTCGTTGGGCAAGAGATCCAGAAGGATCTCCGGCAGCATCGGTTGAGGGCGCTCCTCCACGAGGACGCTCATTTCCAACTCGCTCTCCAGGCGCTGCCGTCCGGAATCGGAAATGGCATGGCTCCAAACGACGATCCCCGAGAGTTCCTCGATGACTCCTTGGGAATGCAGCTGCAAGAGGTCACACTTGAGTTCGAGCACGGCTTCATCATCGATCTCGGCGGAGTTGAGCGCCTGGAAATAGGCCGGCTTTCCCTTCCGGGTCGCCACCGCGACCCACCGCCCCAGTTCCCGCCAGATCACCAGGTGATTGCGTGGGAGCGGCAAGAGATTGGGTGAAATATCGAAAAACTCGGCATCGCCCTTGGGCAGTTCGATGGGTTTTCCCTCCGCCAGGAGAATGGGCATGAGGAGACTCCGGTCCTCCTCGCGATCCAGGGTGACGTAATCGTAGTGCTGACCGAGACCGTACTCCGGCTTGGTGCCGTTGGCCTCCAGCCGCATTTCCACGATGTCCGGCACGAGCGACTCATCCTCAGCCGCCGCCCAAAAAGGCGAGCAGAAGACCGAGGTCACGGGAAAGGCGTAATGGGTCACCCCTTTGCCAAACTCGCTCGCAGATGCGGCCTGGGCCCCTTTGTCCGCGGGATTGTGCGCCAG
>JANQJH010000299.1 GCA_028281705.1 Verrucomicrobiales bacterium | reverse complement strand
ACAGTCAATCCATGGAGGCCATCTACGCCCACTACCCGGGTCTCGTCGTCCTCACGCCGGCCACCGTCGAGGATGCCTACTCCATGCTGCTGGAAGCGGTCAGCCTGGACGATCCTGTCATTTTCTGCGAGCACAAGCTCCTCTACTATCACCTCAAGGCCGAGGGCCTACCCAAGGCCAATCTCCCAATCGGCAAGGCGCGCATCGCGAGATCGGGACGTCACGCCACCGTGGTGACTTACTCGGCCATGTTGCACGAGTCTCTCAAGGCTGCCGAAATCCTGGAGGAAGACGGCTTCCAGATCGAAGTGGTCGATCTCCGGTCGGTGAAACCAATCGATACGGATACCGTTCTTGGCTCCGTCGCCCGGACGGGACGTCTACTCGCCGTCGGCGAAGCCTTCCCCTGGGGCGGCACCACGGCGGAGATCCTCTCACGCGTCGTGGCTGAGGGTTTCGATCTTCTGGACTGCCCTCCCCGCCGGCTCAATGCCCGCGACACGCCGATCCCCTACCATCCCAATCTATGGAAGGCACACCGCCCGACATCGGATTCCATTTGTGCAGCTCTGTCAGAGTTGCTCCGACTCTAATGAAAAGGACGTCCCAGAGCAAATGAGGCACAACTTTAGCTTTCATTTGGTTTTCTTCCTGCTAGCTGCTTGTCACCTTTGTCTCTATCCATCATGAGGTCCCGCATTCCCTTCATCGCCAGCATCGCCCTCTTCACCCTCACGCCAGCCGGATTCAGCACTGAAAACGATCGATTAACCCGCGAGGAACGAGATCGGGTTGGGCATCTCTACTCCAAAGTCATGCGCGATAAACAGGTCATGGAGGCCCGGCGCGCTCATGAGGAGGCAACCAAGTACTACCACGACGCCCTGCGCCAGGCGATGATCAAACGGGATCCGAAGATCAAACCCGCGCTGACCAAGATCCGGATCAACCCCGGCTTGCTCGCCGAGGCCATCTGGGAAAAGCGCAACAAGGACATTCTGAACAATCTTCACCTCCCTGTCCGCCGCCTCGGGCCGGACGAGCGCAAGCGCTGGGACCAGGCCATGGACAAACTCCAACAGAAGGAGATCACCAAGGCCTTCAGCAAGCGCCTGGAAAACAATTACCGGCAGCAGGCCAAACTACGGAAAGAACAAATCCGTATCATGGGCGACTTCAAGAAGGAGGCCCGGAGAAAATTGCTTCAGATCGATGGCAATCTGAAACCGATCCTGGAAAAGCTCGATCGCCCCACGGCCGATAAGGTGGTCGTCCCTGCGGTCGATCCCGCCACCGCCACGACGCCGGGGACGGAAAAGGTCAGCGATGAGGAAGCCGAGCTGGTTCCCCCCATGCCCATGCCCATGCCCGCTCCTGCGGAGGAGTGTTAGTATTCGAGCGAGGAAGGCTACTCACGGCAGGCGCGGCGCTTGCCCCACAAATCCCCGAGTCTTCTCGAACCTTTTGTAGGCGGCCGCTTCGGCTGCCACTCTTGCGGGCTCGCTCTAGCCTAGCCGACACCGGAATCGTCATCCCTGAGGGATGCGCTTGAGCGAGCGCTTCACATGCCCGCAGCTCGAGAAAGTACGCGTCCCTGGAATATCAAGACATCCTAACAGAATGTTCCTTGTGGAACATTTTTAAAAAATTTTATCGGCGTGCTGAGACCAGGCTTGGACGCCAATCGTGGAGTGGGTAGCGATAAAACCGGGAATGGACGCATCCTTGTACATCATTTGACAGGCCCTGGATGGAGCGAAGCGCCCAAACAGGACCACGGATGCGAATCGCTGCCAAGAGTGATTCTTGAGGTTTGAGGCGTCGTGCCCGCAGCAAAGACGGAACGTCCTCTTCCCCCCGGTCTTTCTCAGTTCTGCTCATCCGAGAGCTACCAGAGATAAACCTTCGCAAGCTTGAAGCCATCGCAAGAGTCCCGGACGACTTTATTATGGTAATTATGGTTTTCTCACCCTAAGATGAAGAAAGTATTAAATTCTTCTCTCTCTGTCGACCTCATGCAAACGAGCCTCCCCATGTTCAAGCTCGCTCGAATCAGGCGCGCCTTCAGGGCAATGCCACTCTGGCCTTCCGCCACGGCGTTCTCGCTTCCGGAACTACTCCTCGTGATTGCCGTCTTCAGCGCCGTCAGCACCGCCTCCTATCCCATCTTCAACAACATCAGCGCCGCTTCAGCCTATCACAAAGCAGAGGCCAAGGCCGAAGCGCTCACCGCCGCCAAGATCCTCTATCACAAAAGCGATGCCAACGCCGCCGCCAGTTGGAACGCCGCCGCGGACGAGGCCGCTCAATTCACCCTCCTCAAGCCGTTCCTCACCGGCATCGATAGCGAAGACACCCTCGACGATTTTGCCGCCGCCGCGCCCTACAACGATTTTGATCTGGGCAATACTACGCGCGACCCGGTGTCCATCGTCATGCCCGACTAACAAAATACATGATGCGCCCCTCTCTCTCAGATCAGCGGCGAACGCATCCGAACCGCCGGGCGCTCAGAGCATTCGCCATCTCCGAGATGATCCTCACGGTGACGACGGCGAGCATTGTCATCGGAACGGCACTGACCTCCCTCACCGTCTACATGAGCGTCACGGACGAACGCAAATCAATCCAGGCCGCCGATGGCCTGGATGCGGCCGTCCTTCCTGCGGAGGAACTCAGCATGGAAACAACGCTCTTTCATCTCGAGTTCCAAAGACTGATCCACGAAGCCGACCTCTGCTATGTCATTGGCGGCGCACGTTTTGCGCCAGGATCGGAAGGCACGGCAAATCTTATCTTTACCCCTCCGCTGGACGACAGCAGCCTTCGAATCCTGGATGAACTCGAGAGCGTGGGCCACGCACCCGATCGAGCGCTCAGCAGCTACGTCATGACACAGCTTCTGGCGGGAACCCTTCCTGACAGTTTCTCCGCCACTAGCGAAGACCTGGCGAACTACGAAAAACGAGCCTTCACCGTTCTCACGGTCAAGAGTGACCAATCCGTCACCGGCGTCGTCACCCACCGGGTAACCGTCGAAGAATCCTGGGTCATCCTCGACGCCACTCTCTATCAGCCGGCCGGCAATGCCTGGTCAAAGTCCAACGCCTATCGTTGTGCCGTCCTCAAGGAAACCTACGATGGGCTAACCGATTCCCTCTCCTTCGGCGCCTCCCACTACTGGGTCCGGCACGATCGCCTCAATCCCGTCACCGCCGAGTCAACCAACAGTCTTTGGAACCGCTACGAGGAGGGCTTTTGCCGCGTCGAGTTCTTCGACAACACCTGGAACCTGCCGAATCAACCGGCCAACACGCCCCTGACCTCAAAATTCACCTACTTCATTCCCGTGGTCAAATGAAGGCATCGCTCCAGTCCCATCACCGCAGAGAGCGCGGCTATTTCGCCCTCGGCATCGCCCTGCTGATCTCCGTCGTGGCCTCCGCCCTCGTGGTCTCGCTACGCGCCAAACTGGCCCGGGTGGACGCTGAATCCGTCCTCGCTGACGACCGGGAAGACTATGCCGTCGCTCGCCAGCTGGAAAACCTCGTCCATGACAGCATCCAGTACGCCGCCGGTCAACGGGCCCGCATCCACTCCGACACGGACACCATCGAGACCGAGATCGCGAACCGGCTGGCCGCCGTCTCGCTCCCGCCCGACTCCAGTGTCGCCCTCCTGAGCGGAGCCTCGGTCCCAACACCGCCATCGCTCGCCTTCTTTCCCCAGGCCACCTCCAATTTCACCCGCACTCCCCTAACTGGAAAACTGACTGCCGGCGCCGTGCCCTACGGAGCCGCCGGAGGTCTGCTCCGCTCCGGGTACTACACACCCTCCACCGCTTCCCAGTCCTATTTCTTCGTTCGCACCCGGCATCAAGAACCTGAAACCGAGCTCCGAGTCGACGCCACCTACTACGCCGTCCCACTCACCAGTCAGCGCCTCATCCTCTACAACTATCCAACAGGCCTCGGCGGCACGCGTCCCGCCAGCCTGCCCGATCTCAACTACCTCGATCTCAGCAACACCATCAGAGGCCTCGTCACCACGCAGTTCACTCAAGCGAGCGGCGTCATCGATGGGGTCAACGCCCCCGGTGCCGGGGAGTCCATGGCCTTCTATCGCCATCGTTCCCAGGTGTGTGAAGAAATCTTCTATCACCTCTTCAAGGGCGACTACTTCGCAGCACTCCTCAGCCATGGAAGTACTCTGGCAATCAACGTATCGGACATCGCCCTCGCTCTGGAGACCCATAGCGGACTCTACACGGAAGAACAGGAAGCCACGCCGCCGGGCGAACCGCTTCCCCCGCCCACCGATTCTCGATTCAAGATGGATGTGGCTCAATTCGATGCCAACGACGTTGTCTATTTTCAGTATCCCTTCGATTCCCCCGTGGAGGTCACACTCCTCGATACCGATAACGTGGACGACCAGGTCTTGGATCCGATCGTCATCCTCTTCGATGGCCGAGCCGACTCCGGATCGTTCAAGATCCGCTTTCAAGAGTTCATCCACCGCCCGATCCTCTTCGTCTTGGCCTCCACCACCGTCGAGTTTACCGGTTCGACCACGGGAGACACCGGCATCCCTTCGGGGGCCATCTCCGGAGCCTATCTCATGGATGAAAACTCCGGATTCACGACGGACAACTCCGATTCGCAAGACTCCCGCATCGTCTACGGAGCCATTCTCGCCCACCACAGCCTCCTCACCTCTGGATTTGCCGGCGCCGGCGGCCATCCAGCGCCGGTCTTGGAGTTTCCCACCTCGGCGTACTATGACGCTCTCGAATCCTTCTCGCCACGGGCCCTCCTCGTGACCACCAAATCGCAGCTCATTCCCGTGGCGCATCCCGACGCCCTCGTTCTCGCCCCATGAACACTGCTCGCACCCACTTCGACACCAAACGGCGCGGTACGGCGGCCTTCGAACTCATCGCCGTGGTTAGCATCGCCAGCCTCATCTCCGCTGCGCTCATTCCGCTCTTGCGCAGCTCGGTGGAGATCCAAGAAATCCACCAGACTCTGCTGCCCGACAAACAAGAGAGCTACCTCTTCGATATGGAGGCAGCCAGCATGGGCATCATCACCGATTCCCTACCGGCTCAACTGATCGAGGAAGACACCGAATCTGGAGAATCGACATCATGACTTGGGATCAGCTGATCACTGACATTCTCGACGCCTTTCCCGGGGTCTCCGATATCATCCTGTCGGAGAACGGAGACTACTGTGTCCTCGCCAACGGCTCGGCCAACAAGCTGACCCTGCCAGAATGCCTCAAAGGCACGTGGCCAGAACTCATGCGGCTTCTCTTTCCCAATCAGTGCCGAGAAGCAAACCCGCTCACTCAAGACGAGAACTTCACCCTGGAGGGCGCCGTCACCCTTGCCGGATGCCGCTTTCGCCTCTCGGCACTGAAGCACAGTCACGGCAGTTCCGTCGTCATGCGGCTCCTCCCCTGTTCCATCCCCACGCCGGAAAAGATCAGTCTCTATCCCTCCATGGTCGAACATTTCAAGAATCTCGACTACGGGCTTGTCCTCCTCATCGGCCCCACGGGCTCTGGCAAAAGCACCACCATCGCCTCGCTCATCCAGGAGCGGATGAACGAGATTCCGGAGAACATCATCACCATCGAAGACCCGATCGAATACATCTATCGGCACGACTCCGTATCCAATATCTTCCAGCGCGAAGTCGGGCGAGACTGCGCCTCCTTCGGACGCGGCTTGCGAGATGCCCTGCGTCAGGCACCCCACCTCATCATGATCGGAGAGATTCGCGATGAGGAGACCGCCCTCACCGCGCTCAAGGCGGCAGAGAGCGGACACGTCGTCGTTTCCACCGTCCACGCACACTCCGTCGACCAGGCCTGCCTCCGCTTCATCAAGCTCTTGGCCAACTACAACCCGGAAAACGTCTGCGATGCCCTCGCCGGAACGCTCCGGCTAGCAATCGCACAAACACTCGTTTACAACCCGGAAATCAAACGACGGGTCTCTCTCCATGAGGTCATGATGATGACCAACGCGATCGCCGCCCACATTCGCAGTCAGAAATTCGAGCGCATTCCCAACGAACTCACCATTGGAAGCCGCCGCGGACAGATCAGCTGGGAACACTCGGTCGAAGATCGCATCTCGCAAAACCTTCTCCCTCCGGACTACGAAGCCGGCAATCGATTGGCCTGCTAGACCAACATACATTTTCACGAAAACGACGTTTCTCTCATGATTCGAGCCACGCTAGAGCTCCTGACGATGAAGGCTTTCCAGCCGGATATCCGCAACTACCGGATACCGTTTGGCAAGCGCGAGATCAACGAACCCATCCTCGGAATGGGAATCCATCGCACAGGTGCCTCGCTCTGTTGTCTCCACTCTCACGAGGATTCCGAACCGAGTCTCACCAAGTTTCAATTGCTCGACGAGATGAACGATGATGAGATGAGAGACGCCATCGTGCAATACGCGCGCAAGCACTATCTGCGCTATGCCATCGGTCTCCTGAGTTACGATTTCACCATCGAGCTCCGGAAGATCGACGTGCCCCCCAGCGATCAAGAAGCCGAACTCTTACGCAATCGTCCGAGTAGTATTCTCGGAGACGAGATCGAAAGCGGGGATCAATATTCTCTCATTCGCCTGGCGAACCACCCGGGGAATGGCCTCGTCTTCACCTACAAGCAGTCCGCCATCAAGCGCCTGGAAAAACTCATCACCCGGACCCCGCTCTCCTTCCTGCAAATCGGCGGCGGCGTCGAATGGGCTCTGAGCCACTGGTTGGAGCACTCCCGCCGAGAGCCGGGTTTCCGGCCCCTGGATCTCGTGCTCTACGACTACCCCACGGTCACCATTCTACAGTTGGACGGCGACACTATCAGTCCCAATATCTTCTGCCGTACCGATTCCTCGGGTGCCCTGCCGAGGGAATCCGCCATCGTGCGCAAGGGTCTTGAACGCTACCTCCGATCCGGAAGCCGCGTTGTCCTCCTCGACATCTCCCTCGTCCACCAGAACTCCGAATCCGGCGAGGACAGCCTCAAGAGCTTGCTCGAGGATGTCGTCGGCGCGGACGACCTCCGGACGGAAACCTTCCCCCACCCGCTTCAACTTCTCCTCACCGAGGCCGATTCATGAGACTTTATCAACGAGATCTGCGCAGCGAGCCATTGACCTACGCGGCCCATCTCCCGCCGTCGCTCAAGGTCGTCGTCGTCGGATTCTACATCCTGCTGGGTATCGGCGTCTCCGGCTTGGGCGCCTACGGTTTCCAAATGTGGAAGACGAATCGGCAGGCCACCACACTCCAAAACGAAATCGTTAGTACGGAACAGCAGCGGGCCATGCTCGAATCCGTCCTCGACGGCATCACCCGGCGATGGGAGTTGGTCTCCGATATCCAGGCCTGGCTGCAGAACGGCTACGACTTGGAGTCGGTCTATCACGACTGCGTCGGGCTGGTTCCGCGCGGCATGTTGCTCCAGAGCTTTGCCATCCAGCATCTGCCGCAAAAATCCACCCTGGAATTCAGCATCATCGTCGAGGGAGACTCCGCAGCCTACAATCCCTATTTCCGGGCTCTGACATCTTACTTTTCCACAACGTCGAGGATGAAGATCGCGGACATTCAGATCGATGTCCGCCGCAACGGCGCCATCCTCACCCTCGAAGTCCTACTCGACGACGAACACTCCATGCTCGCCAAGAGCCTTCCGGAACTCACACAGAACACCGACCGTTGATGATCGACAGCCAAGGACCTCTCATGAAATCTCCCTTACAAGGCATCATCTCCCTCATCGTCATCCTCGGTGGCATCGCCTTTGCCGTCCAATGGGTCGCCCAGGCCCAGAACAAGCGCCTGGATCAACTCGACCAATACCAGTCCAAGCTTCACTCCATGGACGTCTCCATCGCCCGGCTAGATAAACGCATCGCCAAGGAAAGCGAGTCCTTGCACGAGGTCGAGCCATTCTATCACGCATGGATTCCCGAGATCCAAAAATGCACCGATGCTGATTCTCTCATTTCAGCCATGCTCGTCGATGCCTACGCTCTCAATCTCGTCCCGATGAAGAAAGCCGTGAAGCGAGAGGATGCCGTGGAATTCCGCGGACGCATGGGAACCAGCGATCGCATCAACGTCGCTGTCGCCGGACGCTATGATCGCTTGGTGCGTTTTCTCGACCGGATCAGGCGAAACTATCCCTTTCTCAATCTGCAGCGGGTCCGGCTCTCGGTAAACGACGCCAACGTCGTCATGAGTCTCGAACTGAGTAGCTGTCGCCTGAAGATTCCCCAGGAAGACCTGAAAATCATCGAGCGTTCGGCAGCTCGCAAAAAAGCGGTTCGCCAATGGACGCACAACGACGAGGAAAGGAACAATCCCGAATGAAGAACGCCCTCCGCCAACGCCGGCTCCATGCCTCCTTCGTCTGCTCCAACTGGCAAACGGTTTTCTCATGCGTACTCGTCGCCTTGCTCTGCGCCACACCGAGCGCTCAAAGTGACGAGGTGCGCTACCCCATGCCCGAGCGATTCGCAACCTCAGTCATCGTCGGCAAGCGACTGAAGAATCCTTTTGCCGCCAAGCTGAAGTTGAGCCAATCCAAGGTGGCAAACGTCGTCACCGACGGGTCGGCCAAGATCGAGCAGACGGTCAAGAGCAAGCTCTCCGTGGGTACAACGATGTTCTTCGGATACCAATCCCGGCGCAATCGCGCCATCATCAATGGCCGCGTCCGCCGCCCCGGAGATGAGGTCCTCGCCATCACGGAACACAACACTGAATTGTCGGTACGCCTTCTGGAGATCCGGGAAGCCAGTGTGGTTCTGCGGGTCCCAGAAATGCCAAATCAACGACCTCTTGTTCTCTTGAGTGAGAAAGCGACCCGCAGGGACGCCCGCAGGAGCTAGCATTCGTCCTCCCGCCTGAAAGAAATTGAACTTACCTCGCCTCAATCTATAATTATCATAATTTTCATATTTTATGAAGCCGCGTTCCCGCTCTGTAGGTTTCGACTCGATCCCTACCGAACTCCTCCCTCAACGGTCACACCGGATGGCTCATACGGTCAGCCGGCGGCGGCGCATCGATCTCTGGGCCACTGGCGGCACCATCGTCATCGGGCTGAGCCTCTTCTTGGTTGCCAGTTTGTTCTATGCCCCTCCGTCCACTGGCGCCCCCAGCGCCCAGAGCGAGACCACGGCGACCGATCATTCGGACCTCGCCCTGGCAGAGGAATTCATCGTCACGGCCGATGATCAGACCATTCCCGCCGAAGTCGAAGCGGTTTCGGAGAGCATGACGCCTGTCTCAACGGCCGCACCGGAACGTGCACCCCTCTCTTTCCCGGCGCCCGAGCCTGCCCTCCCCGTCGTGGCCGAAACGCCAACACCAGAAGCGCAAGCCAATGCCGACACGCCCCCACCGAGTACCCAGCCCGACTTGTTGAGGCCCGACATTTCAGAACCGGCCCTCACGCTACCACAAGAGGCCTTTCGCCTATCACAACTCCCTCCGGCATCGCTGCGCTTCGATGACGAGCCGTTGGAAACCGCCATCACCATGATCGCCGATTCCGCCGACATGAGCTACGCCACCAGCGGCGTGCTCGAAGGTCAAGTGACCGGCTCGCTTGTGGGCAATCCCTATCGGCTGCTGAAGAATCTCTCCAAAGCCTACGCCTTCGACATGGAATACGACAATGGCCTCTGGACGTTTTCCTCTTCGCGATCCCGGACGGCGGCACAGAGTCAACGGATCCTCACCACGCGCACCTATCAGATCACCAACAACATGCTCGAGCGTCTCACCGTGCGCGAGACCCTGGGCGGCTTGGGCGGCAGCGGCGGATCCGGCGGCGGCGGCTTTGGCACGGGCGGCGGCGGTGGCCTCGGAGGCAGCACCAGCCGAATGGCTTCCGCCAATCTCCTGGCCGGACGAACGGTCTTCGAGGCGGACTACGAACGCATGATCACGGATCTGCAACAGCTCCTCAATGCCACCAATCCCTCCAAGGATGGCCCCCAATCCACGGTCTTCCTCAATGAAGACGGAAACTCTCTCCTAGCCGTGGGCACCGAGGAAGACCACAAACTCATCGCCGCCTACATGGCGAACTTCGATAAACCCCAGCGCGCCGTCGCTCTCGAAGTCAAACTAATCCGCACCAAGCGAAATCCCTCTTCCCTCGTCGGCGTCGATTGGAGCAACGGCGTCGCCGTCGATCTCTCAGGCACCTTCGACGAAGGCAAATTCACCCTGGAACAACTCGTGGGCGGCCTCGGAGGAAATCCGACGGGAGTGATTCTAACAAACTCAGAGGCCAAGATCACCTTTGATGCCATCAAGAACGATTCCATGACCAAACGGATCTCCTACATCGAAAAGATGACGCTGGACAACCGGGAGGCCGTGCTGGCCAACGTCGTCGAAGAGCCGGTCATCTCCGACCGAGAAGAAATCGATTCCGAATCCGGACTGCGCGTCCTCCTCAGCATCGAAAAAGAGATCATCGGCACCGTCATCAATATCCTCCCGCGTATCACCCAGGACGACAACATCAAGATGCGCCTCCGCCTCGAGGACTCCAACATTGTTCGATTCAAACAGTTCTTTGAAGGCAGCGGTGGCGAGTATCCCGTCATCTCCAAACAAACCTATGAGGGGCCGGTGGTCGTCAAGGATGGCTACAGCCTCGCCATCACCGGATTCGAGACCACCGAAGAGGTTTTGACCAAGAGCAGCGTCCCCTTGTTGGGAGACATCCCCCTCGTGGGCAAGGCCTTTGGCCGGGAGCGAACTCAGGAAGAGCGATCCTACCTCGTCGTCTTCATCACACCGCGCATTCTGCCGGACACAACGAGTGGCGTCGACTACCTCAATCGCAGTCATCACCTCGGCCGGGCCGAGCCACTGGGCCCCATTGCCGGCACACACTTCGATTCCTTCAGAGACCTCGAACGCTATGTCTCCGGGATCCGCCGGCAGCACGATGAAATGATGCAACAGGCCAGCGTGCGCGGCGTCACCAGCGAACTCATCGATGAGGCCAACTTCCTCTACGGTGAACTCGAGGCGCTCTCCGGCCAGCTCCAGTCCTTCTTCGACCGGGGCGTGGAGACGAGGAAGGCGACCAACATGCTGGATTTCTGCGACACGGCCCTGTCCAACACCTGGCGCATTCTCCAGCAACGACATCCTCCCTACGCCGCATCCCCCAAAGAACTGGTACAACATCCAGGCATGGGTCCCTCCACAGTTTATCAAACGGCCAAGACCAGGTTCAAATCACAATCGACACGAAAACGTTCTCGCTTTTTTAACCGAAGAAAAGGCCACTAACAACCAAGCTCGGCAAAAGAAAAGCGTCCCTCACGCGCCGCTCTCCTCCTCGGCATGCAAGCACCCAAGTACGAGTATACCTTCCATAGCTTCTGGATCGAATCACCGCAACATCCCAAGCGTAAGGTCAACGTTCTCTCCCCATTTCCCGAGGCCGTGGAGTTCGCTATCCACCCGGCACCCGACGAACACGTCACGCCCAGGAAGGCGACGCTCTCCGAACAGCTTTGGGCACGGTTCTTCAATTCCGAACGCCCTTCGAAAAGTGAACTCATCGATTTCTTTGAAGGCCTCAGACGCTGCCTCAAGATCGGCCTCTCCATCCTCGAGTCGATCGACATGCTCGTCGATTCCGCCAAGTCACCCACCTTCCGCGGCATCATTGCCTCCATCCATCTCAAAATGAAGGAGGGCGATACCCTCTCCCAGGCGATGGAACGCTTCCCCAAGGCCTTCGATCCCTTTGTCATCGCCAGCATCGCCGCCGCCGAAGAAGCAGGTAATTTGCCGGAGTCGCTCGACAAGATCACCTATGCCATGAATCAGGCGAATCAGCTGAAAAAGAAGCTCATCGCCGGCCTCGTCTACCCTGGCATTGTGGTCACCATGGGCATCGGGGTCGTCGTCCTCCTGAGCTTCACCCTGATCCCCGCCACGGCAAACAATTTCACCAAATTCGGCGCCAATATTCCCTGGTACTCCCTCGCCGTGGCCAATGCCGCCACCATCATCCGGACCTACTGGTGGGCCGTCCCCCCCATGCTCATCGCCGCCGTCCTCTTCAGAGAACCCGTCGTCAAGGCCTGGCATTCCAATGTCGTCCAACGCTCCCTCGTCAAGACGCCCATCCTCAGCCCCGTCGTTCGCGGACTCGCGCTCTCCAGGGTCCTGCGCACCATCGGCACCCTCCTGGGTTGCGGGGTCGACGTCCGCACCTCTTTCCAGCTCACCGCAGCTGCCGCGGGCCATCCGGACTACCGGAAGTACATCGATAACATCGCCAAACACGTGCTCAACGGTGACGAATACTACGAGGCCTTCCTTCGTGAACGCCATCTCGTGGGAAAGGACGGGCAACGCATCGCGAACTACATGCTCATCGGATCGAAGACCGGCGACATCTCCGCCATCCTCGACTCCCTGGCAAACGTCCAAGAAGAGGACGCCTTCCGCAAAACGGAAAAACTCCCGAAAATCCTCGAGCCCATTATCATGGCAGCCCTCGCCGGCGTCATCGGCATCGTCATGGCTTCAGTCTACCTTCCGACGCTTCTCCTCGCTCAGGAAGTGATCAAAAACCGCTGACAACATGGTCAAATCACTCGCCAACGATGGTGTCGATGAGGAGGTCAATGCCCAACCGGCCTTGCCCTTCTTCGTGTTCGAGACCGAAGAACGCAATCGCGAGCATTTGGTTCTCGACGCCTATCAGCATCACATCGCGCCCTATGTCAGCCGTCAGGAGGTCTGCTCTCTCGAGGCTGCCCGGCTCTTCGCCAAGTACATCGAAACGCTTGGTCTCGACATCGCCCTCACGAAGTTTCCCTGGGTTCCCGTGGGCTCGATCGGCTGCCTGCCCATCATCGGTCACCTCGATCCCCTCCGCTTCGAACAGGCCGCCCCGCTCCCCCAGTGGTTCGCTCCCCGGGTTCTCCTCACCGAACCCTTCTACCTCAAGAGCATGGAGCGGCTCCACGAAGTTCTTGCCAGTCGCAACCACGACGAATGGTACACCGCGCCGAAAAAACACCTTCCGAGACTCCGGCCGGTACTGGAAGATCCGCTCGATACCCTCGCCTGCCTCGTCGATTTCGGAATTTTTCCCGTCGACAAGGCAGACAAACTGCAAGATCGCCTCACCCAGTGGCATGAGGACGGGATCGACGAGAAAGCCCTCGCCGAATCACTCACCCAGGAGCCTCTGCTCGCGGGTTACGATGCCGCGCTGAAATACCTCGAGGAAACCCAGCCCTGCATCGACGCGCGCCAGGTTTCCATCAGCCCCAACGCCCAGGCTGTCATCCCACAAAACGTGGCCGAGCAAAACGATCTCCTGGCCTTCCTCGACAGCCAATACACCACGTTCGTCCTCTCACCCTTCACGGAACGATTTCATCTCGGCGATCTCATCGCTCAGAAAAGTGGCTCCGATAGGGATTTTCTCTTTGTTCTCGTCTCCTCCCAACATCAGCGGCCCCACCTCGCCGCCCAGGAAGGTCTTCGCCTCAGGCAGCTGAGCCTCGATGGATCCGATCTCGAACCGGAGGAGAGCACCTCCGAAACGTCATCGGGAGCGGAGATCGAGATCAAGAAACGGGACGTCGCCCGCCTCGACGTCAAGTCCGGCGAGGTTTCCAACGAGCGCCTGGTCCACTGGATCCTCTTTCAAGCCGTGACCATCGGGGCCAGCGACATCCACATTGAACAGTCGTCCACCGGTGCCCGGGTGAGGATGCGGGTCGATGGATCCTTGATCACGATGCACAAGATGAGCCTCGTCACGCTCAAGGGCGTCTTGGCCATGATCAAGAACACCTGCGGGATGAATCCCAGCCACCTGGACACCGACGACAACCGGTTCACCGTGAATCTCGAAGAGAAGACCATCGATATCCGCGTGAGCGCCGTGCCCTTTCGCCGCGGCTACCAAAAGATCGTCATGCGCCTGCTCGACAAGGGCGCCGGATTCAAGCGCCTGGAAGATCTTCACCTGCCCGAACGGCACGAGTCGATCATTCGCCATGCCGGAACGCAGAAACAAGGATTGATTCTCGTCACCGGCCCCACCGGCAGCGGTAAGTCGACCACGCTCTATGCCATGCTCGATAGCGTCAACGGACCCGAGACCAACATCCACACGATCGAAGATCCCATCGAGTACGAACTCGACGGCCTCAACCAAACCCAGGTCAATCTCCAGCGACAGCTCACTTACGAACGCGTTCTCCGGTCCCTGCTGCGCCAGGACCCTGACACCATCATGATCGGCGAGGTCCGCGATCGCGAAACGGCCGAGGCCGCAGCCAACGCCGCCCTCACAGGCCACCTCGTGCTGAGCACGGTCCACTCACTTTCGTCCATCAAGGCGGTGAAACGCCTGACGCAGATGGGAGTACCGCCCTACATGCTCGGCGAGTCTCTCATTCTTCTTCAGGCACAGCGATTGATCCGGAAGCTCTGCGACTGCAAACATCCGGACCAGCCTTCGTCTCAGCAGAAGGAGCAATTTGATCGCCTGGGAATCACCGTTCCAGAAGCCGTCTTCACACCGGCCGGCTGTTCCGCCTGCCTCCAAACAGGCTACAAGGGCCGCGTCGCCATCATGGAACTCTGTCCCATCGACGACTCCCTCGCAGAGATGATCTCCGCCGGCGCCAGTACGGCGGACCTCGAAGAAACGGCCACCGCAGCAGGCTTTTGCTCCCTTTTTCACGAGGCACTCGAACAATGCGCTCAAGGCAACGTCGGCTACGACGTCGCCATGGAATTGAGCAAGGCTTGGTAGGCCGTTAGGCAGGCAGGTAGACAGCGCTAACCCGTGATGGTTCACCCACAAGGCAGGAAGAGTCCGAAGGGGGAACCGCAGATGTGCTCAGATCTTCGCAGATATTGCGTTAGGCAGTGAAAAAGCTGCACCATCAAGGTCGGGGCAACGATTACAGAAGTGTTCAATCACTGACATTCACTTAGGAATTCAAATCCACTGCAGGATATCGCAGGGAACTCGCATCACTTGGGAGGACAGTAGGCGCCGCCCTTGTCCTTCCCCTTCGAATTGCCTCCGCCTCCCTGCCCTTTTCCATTGTTCTTTCCACTGTTACCTCCACCGGAACGTTTCCCGCCCAAGTCTGGTGTGCCGTGGATATCGTCGTCAAAGCCCGACCAATCGTCGCCGTCGTCATCACCACCCCAGTCGTCGTAACCCGAGTTCCAATCCTTGTTCCCATTTCCGCCGCTACCCGAGTTCCAATCCTTGTTCCTGTTCCCATTACCGCCACTACCGCCGTACTTCTCTCCTCCTTCACCGTCTAGCTCTGGTGTTCCGTGAATCTCATCATCGAAATCTCCTGACAGATCGTCCTTTCCATTCGGCCTCCCATGTCCTTTCCCCGGATTACTGCTATCCACGCCGTCCCAATTATTGCCATGCCCATTATTGCCTTTTCCTTTCGAGTTGCCTTTCCCATTCCGATTGCAACCTCCATGGCTGTTTGATTTGCAGCTTCCGTCACAGTCCGAGTGCCCACGCCGACAGTTCTTGTTGCCTCCTGATCCACTGTGGTCATCATCGTCGTCATCGCGGTGTTGCCACTCCCCATCGTCGTCATCATCGTCGTCTCTGCCTCCACGCCGCTCGCCGTCGTCGTCATCTCCTCCGCCGCGCCGCTCGCCGTCGTCGTCATCTCCTCTGCCGCGCCGCTCGTCATCATCATCATCATCGTCGCCTCTGTTTCTGTTCCGATTGCACTCGCCGCTGCCTTTCCGCTTGCAGCTCCCGTCGCAATCCCGATGCCCACGCCGACAATGCCCGTTCTCACCGGAATCGTCATCGTCTTCCCCTTC
>JANQJH010000294.1 GCA_028281705.1 Verrucomicrobiales bacterium | reverse complement strand
CGTCTTCGAAGTAGCCGACGATCGCCCCGCGGGTGTTCAGGTCGAGGGCGCAGGCGGCGTAGACGCTGTCAGGCACGGGCAGGACTTGGGCGCCTGGCGAACCTCCCCCAAAATCCATCGGCGACCAGAGGCAGGGGAGCCTGGTCACCTCAGCGCCGAGGAGCACGTCGCAATAACCGCAGACTAGCCCCGTCGCGTTGATGGCGAGAGCTCGCCCCCCGACCGTGAAGGCCGGCGTGCTCAGGCCGAGTTGGCGCCACTTCTCGCCTTCCTGCAGCCATGCAGTCGGCTTCGGTTTTCCGCCATCCAGCGTCCAGCCGCAGACCCGATAGCGGATCTCATCGCTGGCACCCTCAGCTGCGCCTTCGTCTTCACCTAGCAGAAAGGGGGCAGGTTCCTCCTGGATCCAGATCGCGGGGAAGTTCGCCTTTTCCCTGGCGACGGCACCAACGAGCACCCTGCGTTCGTTGATGTGGCGCGCGTAGAAGCTGCCGCCCAGTATGGGGATCGAGTAGCCGAGATCGCCAGGGTCGATTCTGTCGCACAGGGCGATGGAGGATTCCCAGTTGGGGCGTCCGGGAGGGCGCTCGGTCTGCCAGGTCGGTTGCCGTGACCAGGCAGAGTTCATGATCTCGGCGAGAGGGATGGGCCGGTAGCGGTCGAAGTTGAAAACCATCGTGGGCTGGGTGTTGTGAACGCCTCGGGTGCGAAGTGCGACGTTCACAAAACCCTCAGAGGGCATTTCGCGTCCCCGGCGCATCTGGAGATCGACCCGAACGGTGTCACCTTTGATGGGACGATCGGCGGTGGCCCCACTCACCAGCGGACCGCCTTCGACGACGTAGGCGTTCACGACTCCCTCGCGATCTGGTGTTCTGACCCCAGTCACGTCAATAAAGAGAGGGGTATCCGTATCGTAGACGACGAGTGGCGGTAGCGGATCCGAACTGCAGCTTGGCGGTTGGGCGGATCGTTCTCCCGGGATGCCTGACATGGACAATCGCATTTGCGTGCCCTTGGAGATCACCCCGTGGCCGGTGTGGTCGACAAAGGTGAGGACGACGCGATTCCAGGACGGCGATCCCGTGCCGAAAGCGGTGGCACAGAGATAGGATGCCGTTTCGCCTCCAGGCTTGGGGATCGCCTGGACGCTGTCCTCGTCGACGGTGGGCACGGCCGACACGGCCTCGTCCGCCCAATGGATCTTTGGAGGTTCGGAAAATGTCATTCCCCCTCCGATGGTGTAATCCACCCCCTCGGGATGGTTGCGATAGCTGATCTCCTTCTCGCCCTTGAAGAGCTGTAGGCGGTATCCCAGTTGGTTAGGTTCAAACTCCGGAGCGCCGCTGTAATCGCCGAAGGCAACGCTCGCCACGAGACCCTCGCTGGTCGATTCAACCAACTCGAGCATACCAAACCCCAGGGCGTGTGAGAGACGGAGATCGATCTCGATTGGCTCGGCCGAATCTTCTTTCACCGTGTAGATCAGCTGCTTCTGACCCTCGCTCACCGCCAGATCATCTCCCGCACGCCACTGGATCTCGGCTTCGAAGTTGGTTTTCCGGTAGTGATAAAGATGCCAGAGCCCTTCGCCGAAGGGGGTGCCTTCTACTGAGACAACCGCCCTGTCCGTGTCCGACCGAAAGCCCGCCTCCCAGGAGATCCATCCAGCCTGTGACGGGGTGATCCCGGTCGCAAAGCTCGCCAGGGCTATCGTTGCCGCTAGCCACGGGTGTCCTCCAATTCTCACCATAGAAGATTGCAGGCTTTCGTCAACGTTGCTAACGATAATGTGAGTGTGCCTCCCGTGCTGTCGGAACAGTGACGAGGGGGGAATCATGACAGTTGGGACGACGGTATGGATCAGGAAGCTAGTGGACGCCCCGCGTCCGACGACGTCGGTGGACTGCTCCGCCTGGCATTGGAGCCCGGGTTGGAAACGGTCGACCCGGCCATGGTGGACGCCTTCCCCGGCTACGTCCTGGAGGAACCCATCGGCAGGGGAGGGATGGGGGCCGAGGTCTTTCGCGCCCGATCGGACTCCGGTGATGAGGTCGCACTCAAAGTGCTGCCCGAAGAGTTCGCCCGTGAGGGTGCCATCGCCCGCCGGTTCGAGCGGGAGATCCGTTCCATGCGCTCTCTGCTGCACGATAACCTTGTCGAGATTCTGGATTTCGGTGTGGGGGCGGGTGGCTGCCACTACATCGCCATGGAGTTCGTCTCGGGCGGTACGGTAGCCGACAGACTCAAGCGAGGGGAACCGTTCACAACGGAGGAGGCCGTTGATCTGACCGCCGCGGCCTGCGGAGCCCTGGAGATGATGCACGCCAAAAGTATCGTCCATCGCGATCTCAAGCCGAGTAACATCCTCCTCGACAGCCACGGCCGGCCCAAGATCGCTGATTTCGGGCTGGCCAAGATCCTGGCCAGCCTCTCCACCTCGCTCACGGGCGTCAGCGATGCGGTGGGCACTCTCGGTTACATGGCACCGGAACAGGCGAGCGGGCAAGGGGCGGAGGACCGCCGTGCCGACATCTACAGCCTTGGCGTGGTGCTCTATCAATTGCTCACCGGATCCGTTCCGGGCGCGAACGCACCTCCGCCCTCTCAAGCTCGGGCGGACGCCGCGCCATACGATCCCGTGGTGATGCGTGCCCTGGAGACCGATCCCGACCGGCGCTTCGATTCGGCTGTCGCGTTCCGTCGCGCCCTGATCGGAGCCCCGAAAGGCAATCGTCGCCGCATCCGGCGCCGGGTGGTTCTGGGGGGAGTAAGCCTGCTAGGAATCGGAACGGGTATTTGGGGAATCTGGCGCCAGACTCGCCCGGTGGCGCCGTTCTGGAAGGATCTGGCGAACGCCCAGCGCTCTCTGGGGAAATCGGGCGACCATGAGATTTCGCTGAGGTTGAAAGACGGTGACTCTATCGGTTTTCTCCTAAGCTTCTCCCCTTCGTCATCCAGTTACAGCGTCACGGCGCCCCGCGCGCCTGCCCGCTTCATGACTGAGATCCCCTTGACCACCCTTGGGGAGGCGCTCGTTGCGGGTTCACCTCCGGCACTCCTGGCTCGGGTTGCTATTCGGCAAAGCGTCATTGCGGGAATCCCGAACGGGCTAGGCATCGACCAAACAGATCCGCTCATCCTCGCCAACCCACCGTTCCGCCATGGTGGCCTGGCGGAGCAGCACCGGTTTCTCAATGCCTGCGAGCTGCTCGAAACGCTCCATGGTCTCGGCGCCGTCTCCATCGTGGCGACTGACGCTTCCCGCATCCGGCTCGATCCCAAGCTTTGCCCCAACTACGGGGCGTTTTGTAGAATGTTGGGCGTCGGGCGACTGCGAGTGAATGAGGTTAGCTCGGAGGCGGTCACGGCGGATGCCCTGCTCAGAACGCTCGCCTATGCACTTCTACGGCACCCCGACGCGGCACACCATCCGGCGTTGGCTTCATCATCAGCGCTCCTCAAGGTGTCTGTGGTGACAAGGACACCGCTAGAAATCCTCGCGGCGCTCGTGGCTGATCGTTGGCTTCGCCAACACCTTCCGGGATCAGCGCTACAACCGATTTTCGATGCGGAGTCAGGAGCACCGCGAACACTGGAACTCGCACTGGCTCGCCTTCTCCCGTGGCTTGCCTGACAGGGGGCCTAGGCACGGAACCAGTCTGGGGTC
>JANQJH010000264.1 GCA_028281705.1 Verrucomicrobiales bacterium | reverse complement strand
TGCCCGGCGGGGCGGCGTTCAAAGTGGTTTTCAGTTCCCCCGTCTCCCGTTTGAGCTTCGCGTTTTGGGCATATTGCCAGACGATCACGCACCCGCAGGCGAGCATCGTGATGAGAACAGTGATTTGGGAGCGGCTCACGGCAATGGTCTTGGGTGCGGTCCTCGAACGTGTTCGTGGGGCTGGGAGAGAAAGGGGGATTTCGATCCTGAAGTATGGAATCGGATGGACTTAACGCCTTTGTATTCTGAGGCTTGTGAAGAGGGGCGCGTGGAGTGTCCCCTTACCAAAACATTAACAAGATGTGTCAATGACTGAGAAATTAGGAAAGAAAAAGCGATACTTCATCAGCTGTGCCGTCGCCGCTGGTTCCCTGCTTGCGGTTCAGTTTGTTTATTCGGGTTGGGGCAACCGGCTTTCCCGGGGTGTGCAAGATGATGGTGGATCGGGCTCTCTCCCAAGTCACGCAGAACTTGCAGCTGCGCTCGATGGGGTGGTTGCCGGAGCTGACAACGCCGGGTTTGGGCCCGAGACCCATCCGGTCGGGCCCAATCCGTGATGGTTACCTCGGCGAGCTAGAAAAGTCTGGCTCTGGGACATCTGAATCAAGCGCGGCGCAGGCCAATGTCTGCGTCGCGTTTTCGTTCTACGGAGGCGGTAGATGAAGGTGGTGAGGCGAGATTGCGATTGCTTGATCTGGAAAATATGGTATTTATGGTGGTGAACAAGGCCAACGCACTCATTTTTCTGGCGCTGATCGCCCTGGTCTACCACTTGGGGGAGTGGCGGCCGGGGCAGTCCAAGGGCGCCGGATTCGATGAAATGATGGATGTGTCGGTGGCCGATTGGGACAAAGAGGTCGTCGGTTCAAGGAAACCGGTCCTGGTCTTTTTCCACTCGCCCGCTTCCGCTGCCTGTCAGCAGATTTACCCGGTGCTCTCGGATGTGCACGAGACCTTCCGCGGCCAACTCAAGGTGGCTCGCGTCGATCTCGATGCCAATGCCTCCCTGGCGATGCGTCACCGCATCGACGGCGTGCCTTCCCTCGTCGTTTTCCAGAACGGCCTGCTGGCGGAGACCCTTGGGCACGAGGATGCTGTCTCCTTCAACGGGCTCAAAGGCAAGCTGATCGCCTACTGCGGCGACTCCTGATCCTGAGATCGATCAGGCGATCCTCGAGCAAGTATCAGTTTCCGAAGAGCGGCGTCAGGATGCTCCGGCGCCGCTTCGTGGGGCCTGATCCGCCGCCGCGGCGTCCCGTGGTGCGGCGCATCATCGTCGCTCTGGGCCGGCTTTTGGCGTCAGGGGCGGTACTGGCATTGGCATTCGTGGCTACACTTCCGGCTTTTTTTGGCGCGGCCCCGCTCGCCGTCGCGGCTTTCTTCCCAGTCTTGGTCGCCTGCTCGCTGGCGGCGGCGTTCCGCGCTTTGTCGATCGCCTCTTGGCGTTTTGCCATTCGCCGTGCCTTGCGGCGTTCGACGCCGTCCGAGAGCAAGCCCTTTCTCTCTTGGGCTTGGGCACCTTGTTCGGCTTTGGATTCCGGCTTGGACTTGTTGAACCAGCGTTTTCCGCGTTTGGAAGACAGCTGACCGGGTCGCTGGGCCTCGCAGCTCTCCAACAGGAGCCCCTCAAAAGCGATGGTGGCCGTGAATATCAGGAGAAAGAGGGAACCGAGGGAACGGGTGCGTTTCATGGGATGGGATCAGGTCAGAACGGGTCGAATCGCCAGTAAACCCGCGCCTCGGGCGCTTGCCAAGGTGCAATTGGGATGGGTTCGCTGAAAAGCGGGCGATCTTCGGTCGAGATACAATAAGAAGTTGCGCCCTCAGCAGGCAGGCGCTAAGAAGCTCTCCCGTACCAGCCAGGATAGCTCAGTGGTAGAGCAGAGGACTCATAAGCCTTTGGTCGGGAGTTCAAATCTCCCTCCTGGCACCAGCTAAAGCTCCTTACAGTCAAGGAGTTACGAGACCTAACAAGGTCTCAAAAGTATGCCTGATAGAGCAGAAATGGGGCATTTTTGGGGCTTTTTTGGCGCCACTAGATTTTGACCCGATTCTCGGAAGGAGGGCCGCATGAGCGATCCTCAAGTAGAGACAGGTCCCCTGACCGTCATACGCGTTCGCCTCGATCCTGATCGCGGGCTCTGAGACCGTGAACCAGGTGAGTTCCCTGCACATCCATGAGGAGCGCCTGGGCCATATCCAGGCGGGAGCCTGGGCCTCGATTGCCGAGTGCGCGGCGACCGCCCGCCATCATCAGACTGGGGATGGTTCACGGCATGCGATCCAGCGACTTCGAATTGATCCGGACCCGGCGGGCGGGAGCTTCTCGCTGCAGATTGGCGAGGTGACGACCGGTGATCTGGCGGTCCACATTAGTGCACTAGGATTGCGAGATGTCCTGCGCAAGACGGCGGGAACAGACACGCTCGTGGTTCGCAAGATCGGCCTCTACGAGTGGGAGATCGAATGGCTGACACCCGGGCCCAAGGATTTGCTCATTGTCGATGACCGCGGCCTTGTCTGCCATCGCGGGATCCGGGGCACGATCACCTGGAACGAACCGCTCTTGAATATGCTCGCGATGTCCGGACCTGACGGCATCGAGGCGGAAGCCGAACTCACTCTCACAGAACTCGCAACTGGTTGCGAACTGAAAACAGATCGCGAGCCGGTAACCATCCATCAATCCCTCACCTAATTGCTATCGTTATGGCTGGACCATTTGGAATACTCACCGAGGCCGATATTCTCGCGCTCTTCACCCAGTGGAGCGAATTGAAGGATACCTACAACATCCTGGGGGGAGGAGCGGGCGCGGCGGCCTCCGCCCAAGAGTTGCTGGATCAGATCGTGCGCGATCAATTTGATGTGGACTTGGCAACCGGCTTCACGGTCGCCGGGGGCAATACGGTCACCGTTACGCTGAGCGCGGCGCAGGTAGCGGCCGGCTTCACCACAGCCCACATCGTGAGCTCGATGCTGGAAACCCTTACTTCTGCAACCGAACTGAGCATCACGGACACCGACTCAAAGACCGACGAAGAGATCGTCTTCCGCCTATCGGGCGTGGAGACCGAAACCAATGGCCACAAGGCCGTAGTGACTCTACGAAAGAACAAAGCGTAGTCGAATAACGCGATCACCTGCCATGAAACACCATCTTTTGATTCTGCTATTCTGCACCGTTGGCCTAGCGACGCTCTGTGGCCAGGCATTGGAGAACCCTCGTCTGCAGGGCCTGCAGCCATCCGCCGGCTCTCCAGCAGGCGTTGCCCTCCTTGAGACAGATCCGTCGTCCGCGGTCGGGACCACATTGACCTACGTGCCGGGATTCGTCACTAGAGGAACCGCGCCGCCGGATGGGACAACGCCTATCGTCCCGCCAATCTACATGGACACAGCGACAGGCTTTATTTATTGGTATGACGGCAGCGCCTGGCAGGCGGGAGAGAACACAGTGGCCCTCGATGCGAGGGACGTTGCAAATCGCGCTCGCGCCAATCACACGGGCGAGCAACTGATCTCGACAGTGACCGGCCTGCAGGCCGCGATCGATGCCAGAGAGACCACCTCTCAACTAGACGCGCGGGATGCTGCCAACCGGAATCGAGACAACCACACCGGTGCGCAGGCGATCTCCACGGTCACTGGCCTCCAGGCGATCCTGGACAGCCACGTCATCTTTGCGGCCAATGTTGCCGGCCTCGCCACTGCTGGGCTTATCGACGGAGCCCTTTATCAAACCAGGGGCTACTACGCGGAAGGCGACGGCGGAGGCAATCTCTATCGGTACGAGGCAGGGTCTTCTACTGTGTGTGATGGTGGCTTCGTGCTCGATGGTGGCGCCGGGAGCGATAACTCACCGGCGGCGACCAACACCACCTATGCGGGCACTGGGGCCGGTCGATTCGTCGCTATCGACCAGTCCGTCGGAAATCTGAAGAAATTCGGAGCCAAAGGAGACGGAATCAGCGACGACTCAATCCGATTTCAGGCTGCGCTAGACGCTGCCTCAGCAAAGACCGGAACAGGCAGGTTTGAAGTCCATGTGCCACAGCCAGCTTCGGCTTACAGGATCGACCAGGACATCACCCTGAAGGCCAACGTGGCGCTGATTGGCTATGGCACGATTCAACTAGCGGCGACCGCGAAGTTCGTATCGACCGTAGACTTCTGGGAATTGAGGAATCTCACGATCAGAGGAGCGGATCAAGCGTCTACATTCGGAGTGTTTGTTCACGGTTCCTCCCAGGGTTTCGTGATCAATAACGTTAAGTTCGATAATTTTGACTATTCCATCTGGATCACCAAATCGTGGTCTTTCTGGATCAACGACAACGAGTTCGCCAACTCGACTTTCCAGGCAACGGCCGGCATCTACGCAACCAATGGCTCAGGATCAAACCCCGAAGGTGGGAGCTTTGGGCAGATCAATAACGGCATCTTCAACGGGAACCACTTTGCGGCCTTGGGCGCCGGGAGGAAGGCGGGCATCGTTATTGGCGATGCCATCACTCATCCCGGTCTAGGATCGTTTCACGCCAAAAAGATCTCATTGCAGGACAACGGCTTTGAGGGTTGTGATGTGGGCGTCAGGGTTGCCGATAGTACAGCAATAACCGTTCAGGCGTCGTATTTTGAGGCCTGTGGGGTTGGCATTGACTATGGCGGTGGATCCTCGCGAGGATTTGGCGTGAGAGACAATCTGTTTGTCGGCTCTAGTGGATCCGGATTCTTCGATCCGGCAATCAATCTGAACCCGACAAGCACTTCGGTCAGCGCGAACAACGGCATCATCGTTGAAAACAACATCTTTCAGGCGTGCGTTGAGTCGGTCGTTGCCGGCAATAATGTCAAGGGGCTCTTGCTGTCCTCAAACGAGACGCTGTTGCCCGAGAGTGCTGTGAACTACGATATTGGCAATGACGTGAACGCCGCACTGCTGAACGATAATCTCCAAGGGACGCAGCTCAGCACCATCAACCCATCAGACCCGCCCTCGGGGAACTACGACATCGAGGCCTATCAATCGGGCACGGTCTTCACGAACAAGGACTTCATCGCAAATCAAAACTGGAACCTGCCGCCGGCCAAGAAGGGCTTGGAGTTTCGATTTGTGAACTCGAATCGAGAGAACGGTGGAAGTGCCTTTGACATGAACATCGTGAGGGACGGAACAGACGTTCTTGTCGGAGCGGGGACCGACTATATCCAGGGCCAGTTGAAGGACTTGGGAGACTTTCTCTGGATCATCTGTGTGACCGATGGTGAGTGGGCGGTGATCGGCGATATCGGTATTACTTGGCTGTAGCGCTTTCTGTTCGCCTAATCCTCCACTTCCGTCCAGCCATCATCGGAAAACGTCCATGTCTTCTCGCATGTAATCGAATCCTTGCTATCAGAGACACTTGTTCCGAGGCAAGATCTGCCGTGGGAAAAGTGTCACTTTCCGCCGTGGGGTTTTCACCCTGTGCCGTGGGACTCTTACAGCATCCGAGTCCACGATAATCTGCCCGTTCCGCGACATGGCATCAAGCGATGTCCTCGCCACGTAGGCTCGTGCCTCGCCTAATGTGTCTCCGGGATAGCTTGACCCCATGTCACTCCACAGCCGCCGGTCACCAGGACTCGGAGGAAGTCCTGTATGCTGTTTCGGCCGCCCGACTCTTCAGAGTCATTCTTGCCGTGGGATTTGCCCTGAATTTCCACATTTAAGAGGTTTTCGGGTGGGTTTCATACGGCCCACGGCTGCGAATGCATATCCTATCACTTACACGGCAACGCTTTGTTTGGCGGTCTATCATTGCGCGATTCCATAACACACTCATCTTGAAAAGGTTACCAAAATTCCCCACGGCAGAAAGTGACCTCTGAAGGGCCCCGTTCCCACGGTACAGAGTGGCACGGAACAGACACTTAGCTCGCCTTCTGATATTCGGCCAATCACCTTGATCACCAACACGACGGAGCCAATAGCAGGCCTCTCGCAGCCGCTGGTTGGCCGCACGGTCGCCTTTGAGGGCGTCGAGCTTCGAAGGCAGCGTGAGCATGGCCAGGGCCTCTGCCGCGGTCTCCAGGCTCTCTGTCGCGGCCGGTGGGGAGACCGGTTCCTCGTAGCAGGAGACGAGGAGGAGCGAGAGAATGGTGAGGAAGCGCATCAGGACTGGCCTGTTCCCACCGCACAATTCACTCAAGCAGCATGGCCATCGAAAGATAGCGGCTAGGCGGCATCGGTGCTCTCCTCAGAAGCCTTTCGGAGATCCACGTCAAATTGAAAGTCTAGCTCAATCTCAATAGGAGCCTCGTCTGGGTTGATTGAGTTCCAATGATCAACATCGTACGTCAATTGAAGCGCATCACCAACCATTTGCTCCCTGCGCATCTGGGTTGACTTATGCATCCGCTTCCTGGGGGCCTCATCAATATCGACCCACAATGTAAGCGAGCCATCCGGGACGGCATGGTTAGCCCGATATGGCCTTCCGGTGGACTTGTCCTTTCTCATTTCCTGTCGAGCGGCTTTAGAAAACCGCGCAGCCAGTAGGTCTTCAGCCGTTTTTGGCTTTGGTGATGTTACGCCTTTAGATAGCGCCCACTTCGCCACCTTATGCATATCGATTTCAGTTTCGCCCGTCTCTTCCTTGTAGAGCCGGATAACCTTCTGGTCTTCTCGTATCTGGGACATAATAGTCAATAGTCAATTCTTAGTTAGATCTAACCCAGAGGCGGAATGTCGCCCCAGCCATCCACCATGGCGCTTGGTGCGACGTGCTTTCTGATCGGAACTAAAAACTTGCGAAATAGTTCGTAGCGCCCACTGTGACGCTGTAATTGTCCGGCCACCAATCCAGGATGGACGTGCTGCATCTTGCTCAATCCAATCACGTCCCGCTCAGCAAACATTGGAGCCTTTCTTCTGATAAACTGACCTAGGGTTTTCTGCGCTACACAAAACTCCGCACCTGCCATATTTGCCAACCGTTCGCACTCTGGTAAATCTTCCCCGACACCACCGTTGGCCCCCTCAAGATTTGCATCGACGCTGATAACAGTTTTTCCATCACCTCTTAAGACATGCTCAAGTTCATGACGGAGCACAAACCAGAAATTGTCGATGCGGTCATATCGCAGCGACATTCCGATCACCGGAGAATGATCGTCCAGCCAGAAGCATACGCCGTCGATTTTGCCAGACTTGAACCCCTCAACCAATACGTAACGAATCCCAGCCTCAGCCAAAATTCTGGGAACGTGACGAGCCTCCTCAGGTGAATGCAACAACTCCTTAAGTTTTTTCAGTGCGGCCTCCGCCTTGTTCTTGGTGAACCTCGGCGCGAGCATTTCCCGCGCGATCTGTCTTACGCGATAGAGCCAAATCAATTGGAGCGGTGTAACTGAGTCGGCAACGTTGGTTTTCTTCGCTGCGTGTGGAAGCACCTCTACTTCGTCTAACGACTTGGCTTCGAAAAATTCAACGAGCGAGGTTTCAATGGCGTCGACATCATTCAGTCGCGATTCCTTGATCCAACCACGCTGCATCATCTTGGATACGGGAAGAGCAGAGAAGAGGCGTGCTCTCGCCGCCCTTTTTGGATCTGGCCGGGTAATGATTTTCGCTTGGGCTAGATCGAAGGACTGCTGCAGATCAAGAAACGTTTCCGGAGCCTCGTCAAAAACCTCGGCAAGAGCAATCGCCATTGGAGCGTCCACCGAGCGCTTGCCCTGGATGATCTTGCTGACAATCGTCTTGTCCACATCGAGCACGGCGGCCAGGATCTGCTGAGTCCAGCCATGTTTTTCCAGAAGATCCTTGATTAGTTGCCCAGGGGTTCGGTAATCGGCCTCGCTCATGCTTGGATGGAACCTGGCTGAATTTCAGCTCTAGTCAAGAGCGAAAGTTGCGATTAATCGCAACTTTCGCTCTATAGCGCTTCTTACTTGCCCCCCCCCAAATTCGGGGAGCGTGACGCGAAGGCGCTACTCTACATCGCCCAGACCAATTTGCTGCCTCCGGACGAGAGGAGCCCAGAGAGCTAAACCACGATCGCCCTGTGCCTCGCCAATCGCCGAAGATCATCGTATCATTGTGCGAACGCCGGATTGATTCCAGTAATACCCCAAATCAAACGTCGCATTGGATCGGGTTCATTCGCGCGAAAATCAACCCATGTCATTCCATTCAGGAAAATCGGTAAATCCGGCTGCGACGGAGCGTCCTCAAGCAGAACGGGGATGACCGGGCATTGGCGCTCGACAAACTGACAAAGTAACGCGTTGATCTCATTCCTCTGCCAAGGACCTTCCCCACCCGAACCGACAAAGACCGCCGCGGTACTGATATCTTTGATTTGCTTCTCCAGTTCAGGCAGCCAAGGGAGCCCTGGGCGCAGATTCCATTCATCAAGCCAAGGTCGTGTCGCGCTTCAGATGAAATGTGAGTTTTGGGTGTCGAGTTTAAGAGAATTCTGGTCTCCTCTCGCAACCAACCCAAACGGTGAAGAAAAAGACCCA
>JANQJH010000255.1 GCA_028281705.1 Verrucomicrobiales bacterium | reverse complement strand
ATTGCCTCTCTGATAGTCTCTCCCGCTCCCCGCCAACCCCTGTCCAGTTAGTCGCCCACCAAGCGCTCGGATCACCGCTCGCCCTAGTGTCGTTACGTGTACGTCCGCCGTAACGCCCGTGGGTCGTGTTATCGTCTACGCCGGGGAACGCGCAAGCGTTCCTTGGCGTAGGGGAATTCCGCCATAGGAAAGTGGGAGGGACTTCAGTCCCTCATTTCGCTTAATTGATAGAGGGACTGAAGTCCCTCCCACTTTCCACGCATAAAGCCCTCGAATACAGTGTCCACACCACGAGGTCGCCTTCTAGGCCGCGTCCAACTGGGAATCCATCCCCATCTCTCGATCCCCCGCATGTGACTGCTTTTTGGCGAAAGGCCTGGCATAGATGAACCAGGCAATAGCAAAGAGCACCGCCCCCACCAGGACCATGCAGGCCGAGGTGGGGCAATTGAGCCAGACGGCGAGATGCACGCCGCCCAGGGTACTGATGAGCGCGTGCCCCACGCTGAGGCCGATCATGACCTTCAACCGGTTCGTCAGGAGGTAGGCACTGGCCCCAGGCAGGATGAGCATGGCGATCACGAGGATGGCTCCGACGGCCTCGAAGGCGCTGACGACGATGAGCGAGAGGAGGCACATCATGGCATAGTGGATCAGCTGCGGGCGAAAGCCCTGAGCCCCGGCCAACAAGGGGTCGAAAGAACTGACCAACAGTTCCTTGTAGAATAGAACAATCAGAAGCGCCGTGAGAAGGAAGACGCCGAAAAGTAGCTGGAACTGCTTCGAGGTGACGAGGGCCGCCACGATGCCGTCGCCTCCATGGACCCCGAGATATTCCAACTGGCCGAAGAGCACACAGTCCGGATCCAGGTCCGTGTGCGGGGCAAACTCTAACAGCATCACTCCCAAGGCGAAGAGCATGGAGAACACGATCCCGATGGCGGAGTCCACTTTGACGATGGTACGGCGATGGATGAACTCGATGAGCACCGTGGTGAGCACGCCCGCCGCCAGCGCCCCCACGGTCAGGGCAAAGGAATCGCGCGATCCCGACACGAGGAACGCAATGACAATGCCAGGAAGCGCGCTGTGACTGATGGCGTCGCCCAGCATGGACATTCTCCGGAGCACGAGATAGTTTCCCACCAAGGCCGAGGAGAGGGCCACGATGAGGCCGATGCAGGCGATGAGCACCGTCTGCGAGAGATTGACCGTCCAGGGCTCGACAAAGACGCGGTGGGCGTCGAACTCGGGGATGAGTTGGTTCATGTGTCAGCGTCCTCCTTCCCCGCCAGATCCTTCAGCGGCAATCGTTGGGTGTCCCGCAGTGAAGGAATGCGTTTCCCGTGAGGGTCCTGCTCGGGATAGTCGAGATAGCGTTCCAACTGCATGACCTGTTCCTCGCGGAGAATGTGCTCCACCTTCTCCGCGTCCGCGTGGACGTGGTCGGCATCGTAGTCGGCCTCGTTCGTGAGATAGAGTTCCCACAGGCGGTGATTGCGGACGACGCGAGAGGCGTGCTGCAAACCATCCGGCGTGAGATAGACGACGTCACCGTCATCGGCCAGGGTGGCTAACCGATCCCGCACCAAGAGCTTCAATCGCTTGTGGGTGGCCTCGAGGGTTTCCCGTGCCCCGCTGGCGAGACTCTTGACCGGGATGCCCTCGTTCTTGAACCGGTCCAACTCCATGGCGCGATAAACCGCCTTGAGGGTATTCTCCACGGTGATCTGGCGCGTCTGAGAGAACTTCCGATACCAACGAAAGAGAAACCCGTGATACGGACTGAAGAAGAATGCCAGGAGAAAGAACGCGCCCGCACAGAGCGCCATGGACGGACCCGTGGGAAGCGCGTGTTTGACCAGCCCCTCCCCGACGAAGGAAAAGAAGGCCCCCAACATCCCCGAAACGATGGCCAGCACGGTGGCGATCAAGAGCATGGTGTGCAAGCGCTTGGTCAGAAGGTAGGCGGTGGCCGCCGGCGTGATGAGCATGGCGCTGACCATGAGCGCGCCCACCGCCTGCAAGGCCACCACCGTGGCCAGGGCGAGCAAGAACATTAACAAATGATAGAGCAACCTCTCCGGCAGCCCCACCGAGCGGGCGAAGACCTGATCGAAACTCGTCGCCAGAAGCGGTGGGTAGAGGAGCGCGATCAACAAACAAGCCAGTACCGCCGTGCCGCCCATCATCCAGAGATCACCGGTCCCCAAGGCGGCCGCCTGCCCGTAAAAGAAATGGTCCAGACCGCTCTTGTTCACCGAGGGCAGGCCCTCGATGAGCTTGATGATGCAGACGCCGAGGGCAAAAAAGGTGGCCAGGACCATCCCCAGGGCCGCGTCTTGCTTGAGCTTGGTGCTGCGCTTGATCCATGACACCAGCGCGGTGCCCAGGAGCCCGGCCAGGGTCGCTCCCAGCAGGATGGACCACGGTTCCTTGCTCATGGTGAAGAGAAATCCCACGGCCACGCCGGGCAAGACCGCGTGCGACAGGGTATCGCCCACCAAGGCCATCTTCCGCACCACGACAAAGGTGCCTAACAATCCAAAGTTGATTCCCATGAAGAAGCAACCCACCAGGATGTGCCGGATGGCCGGATCACGGAAACTGAAGAATCGAACGAATTGCTCGCCCACGTGGACCTCGACCAACTCCGAAATCTTGGCCGCTTCAACCGTCTGCGGCACGAGAAAGAGGGCGCCGAGCAAGACGACAGCGAACATCTGGAATCGTGCCTTCACCACCATCCTCGTCATTCCATCACGAAGAGGCGCTGACATCCACCTTCGATTTCTCCCCTACTTCCTCGGCCACCTCACTCAAGATGGTTAGGCGGCCTCCGTAGGCTCGCTGGAGGAGATCTTCCCGGAAAACCTCGTCCACCGGCCCAAAGGCGATCATCCTCATGTTCAAGAGAAGCAGGGAATCGAAATAATTCCGCGCCGTGGGGAGATCGTGATGCACCACGAGAATGGTCTTTCCGTTCGATCTCAGATCGTGCAGCAACTGAATGATCGTCGATTCCGTCGCCGCATCCACGCCGACAAAGGGCTCATCCATGAGGTAGAGATCGGCTTCCTGAGCCAGGGCCCGCGCGAGGAAGACGCGCTGCTGTTGGCCGCCGCTGAGATTGGAGATCTGACGGCCCGCATAGGGAATCATGTTCACCTTTTCCAGGGCCTCCATGGCGATCTCACGGTCCCGTTTCCCCGGCCGGCGAAAGAGCCCGAGATGCCCATAGCGACCCATGAGGACGACATCCATCACCGTCACCGGGAAATCCCAATCGACCTCACGGCGCTGCGGCACGTAGGAAACCCGTTTTCGCTGTGTCGTATTGGGTTCGCCGAAGATCTGGATCCAGCCGCTCGCCGGATCTAACAGACCCATGATCGCCTTGATCAAGGTCGATTTGCCCGCCCCGTTAGGCCCCATGATCCCCACCAGCTGCCCCGGAGTGACGGCGACGTCGATCCCATAGAGCACGGGCTTCTTGTCGTAGGCGACCGTGAGATCATGGGTTTCCAGGACGATGTCCGTCGAATCCTGCGAGCGGGCGGTGACGTTCATTCTCCGGCTATTTCAGCGCCTCCACCACGGTGTTCACATTGTGTTTCAGCATCCCAACGTAGGTGCCCACATCATAGGTTTCGCCATCCACTGTTTCCATATCGCCGGGCTCGCCCATGGCATCGGAAAAAAGCTCCCCGCCCACGCGGACACCGGCATCCTTTCCAATCTGCTCGATCAACGTCTTGTTCACGCTGCTCTCGACAAAAATGGCAGGGATCTGATGCTGCTTGATGAAATCAACCATCCGCGTGCGGTCGGCCACACTGGGTTCGGAGGCGGTGGAGATCCCTTGCACTCCCACCACTTCAATATTGTAGGCCCGGCCAAAGTAGGCGAAGGCATCGTGGCTGGTGACGAGTTTTCGTTTGCCTGTGGGAATGGTGGAAAGGCGGTACTGAGCCCAGCTGTGCAGCCCCTCCAGCGTCTTCTTGTAGGCGGCGCCACGTTCGGCGAAGCCTGCCGCACTCTCGGGAAAGGTAGCACTCAGCCCCTTGACGACCTCGTCCACGGCGAGCGCCCAGAGGCTGGCATCGCCCCAAATATGGGGATCGGGATGCCCCTCACTGTCTTCCGGTTCCAGGCGCTGGGCTTCGGGAATGACGTCGGCCACGGCATGGACTGCCTTGCCGTCCTTGGACAGACGGGCAAAAAGATCGGTCATCTTGCCCTCCAACAAGAGGCCGTTGTAAAAGATCACCCGCGAGGCATTGAGCTTGGAGACGTCCGCGGGCGAGGCCTTGTAGAGGTGGGGATCCACCCCGGCCCGCATGAGCGACTCCACCACCACGGCGTCCCCGCCCACCTCGCGCACCAGATCGGCTACCATGGTTGTCGTGGCCACTACGAGATTTTCCGGGCCGTCCGGCCGCGAAGAACCGCCACAGGAGATGAGAAAACAGGAGACAAAGAGAGATAGAAGAGTAAATGGTTTCATGCTTGACTACAAAGATTAGTCGTGGCTAATTCTTTGTCAATCAACTAAGTTTAATTCCTGTGCCTGATTCCTCGAAGACCGACGCCATCGATCTGGATCCCAGCACTTCCGTGGCATCGGAAGATTACCTCGAGCAGATCCTCAATCTCATCACGGAAAAAGGTTACGCCCGCGTCATCGATATCGCCAACAACCTCGATATTTCTCAAGCCAGCGTGAGCAACATGGTGCAGCGCCTGGCCAGCGAAGGCCTCGTGACCTATGAGAAGTACCGCGGAATGGCGCTCACCCCCGCCGGTGAAAAGATCGCCCAGGCCATCATCCAGCGGCACGAGACGCTCTCGTCCTTCCTCCGGCTCTTCCAGCTAGACGAACTCGATATCCATCGCGATGTCGAGGGCATGGAACACCACGTGAGTTCACCCACCCTTCGCGTCTTTCAAGTGCTGGTGGAAGAACTCAAACACCAGCCAAAGTTGATCGAGCGCGTCGTCGAGCGGATCAAGAAGTGAATGCGGGACGCGGGTTTCACGTTTGGACGTATACAAGCGCGATCACCTGTTCCTTGATGCGAACCTCGTAGACGAAGCGGTGACGCTTCTCCGGGGGAACGCTCACGCGTTGTGCTACAGGGCCCGATGGAGAATAGTAATGAACACCAAGCACTCGGCGGGACGTCGGTCTCAGCTTGGTTCCAATCGCGGGAAGAGAGGTTTCCCCTCACCGAGTTCGTGACCATCGGGAAGCATGCCCCAGCGAAGATCGGCCACGCAGAATCCTCCGGGAAAGGTATAGTTCAACTGCACTAACATGCGTTGACTCGTCTCGGGCATCACTGGAGCGATGTGAAAGGCGGTGTGAACCATGGCTTCAGCCAAATGATAGAGCACGGCATCGAGACGCGCACTCTGGGATTCATCTTTGGCCAAGACCCAAGGAGCCGTCTGCTCGACAAACTGATTGCACAAGGTGAGGCATTTCCAGATCTCTTCCAGGGCAGCGTGCACTTGATAGGATTCCATGGCACCTGCCACCGCCTGAGGCAGCGCCTCGAAGGCTTCCCGGATCTCGCGGTTGAGCGCATCATCGTAATCCGCATCCTTTTTCAAGATCCGATCGCGATAGCGCTTGGGCATGTTGAGAGAGCGATTGAGCAAGTTCCCCAGATTCTTCGCCAGGTCCTGGGAATAGGCTTCCTCGATCCGCTCATCGCTAAAATCGGCATCGCGCCCCGTGGCGATGGAGGCCATGAGATAGTAGCGCAATCCATCCACGCCAAAGCGCTTGGACCGGCTGAGAGGATCGATGACGTTTCCCTCCGATTTCGACAATTTGGCGCCGCGCTTGTCGTTCCAAAAACCATGGACCACCAGCCGGGGCATGGCCTCATCGGGAAACCCAATGGCATGGAGCATCACCGGCCAATAGACGGCGTGCGCCGGGATCATGATGTCCTTCCCGATCAGATGCACATTGGCCGGCCATAGGGTCTCAAAGTCTGGTAGTCCGCTAGCCTCCGGATTCACCTCCGCCTTGAGATAACCGGCAAAGCTGATGTAATTGATCAGAGCGTCAAACCAGACAAAGGTGACAAAGTCCGTGTCGAAGGGAATCTCGATCCCCCATTCCAATCTCGACTTGGGTCGCGTGATGCAGAGATCAATGGCGTCTGATTTCTCCAGCGCGTTGACCAACTCCTTGCCGCGAAAACTTGGAAAGACAAACTCCGGATGCCCGGCGACGAATTGCTTCAGCCAATCGATGTGATCGCTCAGCTTGAAGTAGTAGTTCTCCTCCGTGCGCTCTTCCACCTCGCCCCACTCGGACCCAAACTCGCCCTCCTCGTTGCGTTCCTTATCCGTGAGAAACTGTTCCTGCCGAACACTGTAGTACCCCGTGTGGGTCGCTTTGTAGATCTGCCCCTCGTCGTAGAGCTTCTGCAAGATCGCCTGCACCACCGCCTTGTGCTCGGGTGCGGTGGTTGCGGCCCATCCGTCATACCGCACCCCTAACGTTTCCCAGGCCTCGAGAAACAGGGCCGTGTTGCGATCGGCAAACTCCTGCGCCGTGATCTCTTCACGCTCGGCCGACTGCTGCACCTTTTGCCCGTGCTGATCCACCCCAGTGAGGAAATAGACCGGGCGGCCCTGGCTGCGCTGATAGCGAGCGATGACATCGGCCAGCAGTTTCTCGTAGGCGTGACCAATGTGAGGAGCGCTGTTGGTGTAGTCGATCGCGGTCGTGATGAAGAAGGTGTCTTGGGACATGATGGAGTTAGGAATCATCCTCCTCTTTAACCACTCGGCCGCCGAGCGAGAGGATACGCGCGTTTCCCTTGGCGTGTTCCGCTTCGGCGATCTGCCCGTCCTTGACATACATCTGTGACAGGCCCGTCCAGGCGAGCAGATCGTTTGGTTTGAGCGTGATCGCCTGCAATCCCGCGCCGATGGCCTCTTTCAACTCTCCCGTTTTCATCAGGGCCATCCCCAGGGCATGCCAGCCGTCGAAGAACTCCGGATCTATCCGGACACACTCGCGGTATTTCGCCACGGCGGCCTCCAGCTCTCCTACGGCCAGCGCACCGTTAGCGTCATCGAAGAGTGCGTCCCGGGTCGTTTGAGAATCATCGTCGTCCATCGGACTACGGTGCCACACCGAGGTTAGGCTAACTAGAAGCCAAAACCGCCGCCGAGACTCCGCGGGAAGTAGATCCGTGGCTGCACCAGCTCGTGATCGCGCACGATGTTGGCATTCTCCCGCCGGTCAGCGATCCAGAGATTGATCATTCCCGATCCCGCCTGCATTTCCAGCCGCTCGGCCATGCGCTTCTTCTCTTCGGCAGGATCTGTCGTCGCTCCCGGACCGGCTGCAGGCACGGCCGGATCTTCCACTTCCTCCTTGGTTTCCGCCGCAGCCACACGCTGGGAGACGTGCACGAGCAAGGCGTCGTCCCCCGCACGGGTCATCTCACTGATCGAACCCGTCGTCGTCGTGGGAACGGCGGCGAGAATCTCGGTCACGTTATCCGTCCCGGTCGGGCGCTTGTTCATGGAGAACTCGGGGACATCGCGCGAGGTCAAGTTCAGTTCCGCAACGGCGTCGGCAAAACTCTTTCCGCCCTCCATCGCGGCCAACAACTTGGTGCGGGCCTCGTTCGCCGCTTCCTCCATCTTTTCCGTCGCCTTCTTCTTCACCAACGCCTTGCGAAGGTCTTCTTTCACTTCCTCAAAAGTATACACCGCGGATTCATCGATCTCTAACAAGCGAGCGATGTAGTAGCCCTTGGGACTGATGCCCTCAACCGGCACGAGAATGCCGTTGTCCGTTTCCATTGAGGCCTTGAAGATCGTCGTGATCAAATTCGAGGGAACGACCGGGCTCGCGGGAGGATCGTCCTGGGAGAAGAGCTCGGTGGTCTGAATCTCCAATCCATCGGCCTCTGCGAGGGTGGTGAACTGCTCGGCTTCAGCCAGCACGGCCATGTAGAACTTATCCACCTGCGTTTCATAGGCACGCAATTTGGAGGTATGATCTTCTTCATCCTCCCCTCCATCTGGAGCGTCGATCGGAGGCACTTCCAGGTCGGGAACAGCCAGTTCGGGGAGGGCAGCGGCCGCACCATCTCCCAGATTGAGCCCCCCTCCGGGCGCCGCCGGATCCTCGCCCAGCCCGCCGACGTTGACCTCACCCGCGAGGTCTTCCGCCGGTGTGAGATCAATGTCCTCAATCTCGATGGGAGGCGCGTCGAGCGGTTCGGCGTCGATCTTTCCAGCCCCTTCCTCCAGGGGCGCCGGCTCCTGCCCCGGTGGCTCCGATTCGTCATCGGCGCTGGGAAGTCCCGTCTCCGTCTCCGGAGCGGGCACCTCGATGGGCTCAAGATCCAGCGGGTCCAGCGGTGGGGCCGACAAGGCGCCACCCGGATTCGGAATCGGCGGGTTGTTCGTCCCCGGCTGCAAGAGCCGTGGGGGCGTCAGATTGGGAACGGTCGGCGGGACCGGCGGGACCGGAGCAGCCGGGGCCACGGGCTCGGGAAAAAAGACAAACTCGACCTTCCGCCTCTCCGCGGACTTGATGAGATCCCGCGCCGCCTGCTCGGCCTCCTCCAAACGCCCCTCCAACTCACGTTCCTCGGTCGGCACCAACCCTTTCTGCTCCTCGTAATAGGCCTTCAACTCCTCGTCCGTCAGCTCGATGCCTTCCTCGAAATCTGCCAACTTGAAGTCCACCACGGAAGCCGAGATCAACTCGCGCTCGCGCTGAAACTCCACATCGACAACACTTTGCGGCACATCAAATCCCGAGGAGAGCAAGGCCGTGACCTTGTCCAACCGGAGCTTGTCCGCCATCAACTCGCGCAGGTCGCCTGCCACCAAGCCGGCGGGCTCCAGGGTTTCCTTGATCGCGTCGAGGTAAGCATCCTCGGAAAACTTCTGATCACGTTGAAACTGCGGGTGCTCGGCGATCGCCGCCTGCACTTCTTTCTCCGATGGATCCACGCCCAGCTTCCGGGCCTCCTCGCCCAGGATGTAGCGATTCTGCGTGAAGTCGACCACATCGAAAGTCGGCTGCAGAAGCTGCATCGTGAAATTGAAACCCAGGTCCGAGGCCGCCTGGAGCACACGCGTCTGCCGTTCCACTTCCTTGATCGTCACTCCCTTGCTTCCAATCCGAAAGGCGATGGCCTGATTCAGGCTTCCACGGCGGGTGTCATACGGATTGAAGAACCAAGCGAACGCCACAATCACGATGAAGGCCACCACGATCATGATCCCGTGTTGGTGTTTGCGAAGGATATGGAGCATCTCGGCGGTAGGTAGGAAGGAGTTGAAAAATGGGTGATGATCCCCCGTCTCGGCACTCAGAAGAGCCCCGTCGGAGGGGAGTCGAAACTAAGAGGCGGGGTTTGACCCATCAACCTCTTTTTCCGTGGCTTTTCACCCCCGCCGACCGCAGGCCTATCGCAAACTTGGGTCGCTCTTTTGATCTTCATCGCGATTAAAGAAATTTTCCATTCTTAAAATAATTACCATACAATACCTCCACGACTCCGACGACCTCAAGATAGGTCCGGTCACCAACGATCAGGTAAAACAAACCTCGGAGATTGTGGATGATGAACAACGTACTTGGAAGATGAATGGGTGAATGACAGGCCCACCGGGCCTCTCGCAATGGGAGGATGTAGCCATTCTGCCATCTGGCCGGCGCCAATGCCACACGTCCCCTTGGCGGGACCTCACCTCCGGGAATGAGCACCGGCAAAGTCCCGCCTCACTGGAGGAGAAACCACCCGGTTTCTCCGTGGAGCCACGATCTCAGACCCCCAAGCCTCCCAAATCGTTCAGTTTCAGCGCACGAAGGTACGAGTTGGCCAGGCTCGACTGCCGAGACGTCTTGTCCTACTTGCGCTCCTCCCTACGACAACGTGAGAGCGACGTCCCGCCGATCCCCCTAAATCGTGGGCACAGGCACTCCCAAGCCTCACGCCCAGGAGATCTCTTCGTCGGCGTCCTTCTTCCCTCCCTTGGTAACCCTGACAGGAAACGGAGAAGTGAAAAACGAGGAGGAGGAGGATTTCCCTCGCCCCCGCCGCCCGCCGAGGAACCACCCAAGAGCCGAAAGAACGATCATGACCGGCCAACCCTTGGTCCCGACACCAGACCAAATCATCAACCACGGCATCGGCAAGGGCCGCACCGCCACTTCCGGTTCGGTGTGGATCTCGAGAGGCCGCGTCGGCATTTCCAGGAGCACACGGGACCTCGCGAAAGCACGCTGCATCTCGCGCAACATGTCCCGATCCATCTCGTACTGGGACCGCGCGTCCTCATACTCGGCGGACATCCGAAGGTAATCGAGCGAGCGATCGCGAGCCTCCTCCAGAAGCGTACGCATGCGAGCCTCCTTCTCCGCCAGCACCTCCGAATCTCCCCCGACTTCAAACATCTCGAGCCGCGCGGCGGCGTAGGCCTCGAAAGCACGAAGCTCACCCTCGCCCTTTTGCTTCGATAATGAAGGCGTGATGCGATAGCGCTCCGCCAGATCCAACATCCGCAGTCGCCCTTCTTCAACCCGGTCGGTGTGATGCTTGATCTGGTCACTCAGCATGTTCAACGCATCCTGGTGGCGGGACTCCCACAGTCGGTTCTTGTAGTCCCCGTACTGCACCACCCACTCTCGGGCGATCTCGGCACTCAACGACGGATCCTGATCGCGATAGACCAACTCGATCACGCGGGAATCTCCTAACCGACGCGCCAACACGTTGGACCTCACACGCTTGCGCGCCTGAGAGGAAACGACATCCCAACGGACATCCAGGCGCAGCTTCTTCACCACAAGATCGATGACTTCACCTCCTAACAATATCCGAAGTTCCGTCTCCACATCGACCCCTCGTTCCCCTTCCGGGGTCCTCACCGATCCAAAAACTTGGAGGTCCTCGGCATCACGCATCTGCCTGAGTTCAAAGCGAGCGCGGCTGAGAAACTGCTGGTTCTGATAGGCGGCAAAGAACTCCACGGCAAACAAAGCCACCACCGCGATGGAAAACCCGACGAGTAGACCAATCACGGGAGAGCGACGCCGCGGCCCGGGATTCACCGCGGGAGGAAGCTTTCCCGATTCCCGGGTGAGCTCTTTCCCAATCTTCTTGGGATCCCCGATCTGATGGATCATGAGGATCAGGGCCTCCTCCGGTTTCTCCCCGGCCTCGATCCGGGCTTCGACGCCATCCCGCAGATGGGCCTCCAGTTCATCCAAGTCCTCCTCCGGCACATGCTCAGCGGAGACTTCTCGCCACTCGTTGATGGCCTTCTCTAGATCAAACATGGCTTCGGCTCCTTCCAAAGTTTGTTCAGGGTTTCATGCACGGCCTCCCACTGGCGCCGCTCTTCCGCCAGCGAGGTCTTTCCCTCGGAGACTAGGCGATAATACTTTCGCCGCCGACCCGAATCGCCTTTTTTCCACTCCGAGCGGATCAAGCCCTCCCGTTCCAGCCGGTGGAGAATGGGATAGAGCATGCCATCCGTCCACTGCAGCTGATCCTCCGAGAGTTCCCTCACCCGCTGGATGATGGCGTAGCCGTAGCTCTCTCCCTCCGCCAGAATGGACAGCAGCAATGGCCGGGAAGAAGCCGCTACCAAATCCTTGGCAATCATAGAGCTGCTATACATAGAAGCTCTATGCCTGTCAAGCGTCTTCTCCCTTGCGCAGCACGAGCACGATGTCTTCCTGGGAGTCATCCAGCTTCCGGGGCGCGTCCAGGTCATAGCTAAAGTCGAAGGCCGCCACCAGGTTCAAGTTCCCCACCTTGTGCAAGATGCGGCGGAGCTGGAGGGCGTCGTAGGTGCGAAACTCCCACACCGACTCGTGCCGTCGCACGTCTTCCTGTACCGCCTCGACGATGGTTAGGCGATTGCGCACGCGTTCGCGACGCCGTCGCCGATCGGCCGGCCAGGTGCGGGTGTTGCAAATCACCTCGAGGGCGCCGCGCGTCGCCACCCAGCGTTCGTGCACGGCATGCGAACGCGAGTAATCTGTTAGATGCAATCCGAGCACAAAGAGGCCACCCGGGGCCAGGGTTTCCGCCACCCCACGAAGATGGCTCAATGCCTGGGCCTCCGTGAGCAAGTATTTGAAGGAACTGATGAGAGAGACCACGAGCGTGATGCGCCGAAGCGGGCACTCAAAGTCCTCCATCCGTTGCCGGGAAAAACTCACCGGCATCTTGGATTCCTCACCCCGAGCCTTGGCCCGCTGGCGAGCGTAATCGAGCATGGGCTCACTGGCATCGAAGCCGTGGCAGGTGAACCCCCTGTTGGCCAGCTCGATCACCAACCGTCCCGTACCACAGGCGGGTTCGAGGACCCGAAGCTCCTGGCCGGTGCGTCCATAGCGATGGTGAATGGCTTCGACAAAGTCGGCTTCCTCTGCCGATCCCTCATCAAACACAATGTCATAGTAGTGGGGATGATCGTAGAGATCCACTTCCCGAAAACGCTGGCCCATGCCCGAGGCTAACGGCTCCCCTACCCGGTTGCAAAGCACCGCCGCGCCCCCTACGATCGGGGCATGCATCCGAGAGACCTCTTTCTCCTACTTTGCCTGCCCGCCATCACCCTCGCGGTAATCGGCTGCGGAAAGAAGGAGCCGGCCCCACCGAGGAGCGAGATCCCGGAAGATGAAACGCCTCCGCCTCTGATGGAGATCACCCTCGGCGTGGTGCCCGACCTCGGCGCCGCCCCTATCATCATGGCCATCGAGCGCGGCCTCTTCGAAAAGCACGGGGTGTCGCCCTCGATTCGGATCCTCGAGACCACCGACGAAGTGCGGCGCCAGCTCGTCGCGGGCGAACTCGACGCCGGCATGCTCTACCCGGGTGAAGCCCTGCTGCCTCGCGAGAAGGTGGACCTCACCATTTCCTCGATCCTGGTGAGAAACGCCGGCGCCGTCAGCGTCCCACCGTCTCTTTGGACCAGCATGCAGCCCTACCTTCTCCGGGAAGCCGGAGGTGAAGCCGTCCATCCCATCCACGCAGACACCCTGAGACAGCTCGCTCAGGAATCCGACCGGGCGGAAATCCCCATCCATTTCCAGATCGAAGCCCCTCTCGACACGAACACCCTGACGCTCGGCTACTGGCTCGGCGCCGGAGGCATCTTTCCGGATATTGGCCCCCTCCCACCGCCTTCGCCCTCACCCGGTGAACCACCCTTTGATAAGCACAACCGCGTGGTCCTTTCAAAGCAGCCGCCGCCCGGGATCACCAAGGGCCTCTCGAGTTCTCTCTGGCATCGACCGGCAGACCACATTGTCCTCGTCTCCAACGAAGCGATCGTCAAAGACCTTCCGTCCTCCGTTCTCGCTTCGCTGGCGACATGGAATCAGGCAAATCGAGAAACCCTGGTCTCCTGCGTTGCCGCCCTCATCGAAGCCGGCCAATGGCTCGACGCCAGCATGGAAAACCGTCGAACCGCCGCCACTGAACTCGCCCAAGTACTCGGAGGTCCCGTGGGAGCTCCCTCAACCCCGCCTGCCAACCCGCTGAACTTCGATCTCACCTCGGCCAACAGCGTCACCTTTGCCGACAACGGGAGCGCCACGCCGGATCGGCCGTCGTCGCTCTGGATCCTCTCCCAAATGGCGCGTTGGGGCCACTTGCCGCCCACCACGACCGACGAAGCCTTTGAATCCCTTGTCGACCAAACCCTGGAGCAGGACCTCTTCGTCGATGCGGTGAAGAAGACGGAAGCGTTTCTTCCCGGGATCCGCTTGCGGCTCGATCGGGACGCCATCATCGATCAAGTGATCGACGGGAATCGGCTGCTGCCTCAGCAAACAGCAGCCTACGTCAGCGGCTTCAAAATCAAGCTTCCCTAGGGCAAAAGGAAGTTTTTCGTTGACAAGGTGAGCCCCTATGGTATGCGCACTTTCCCATATTGGGACACTGTTGTCCTCAACTCTTATTGCACAAAGATTTAGGTACCAGCGCTGTTCATGACCTCCTCCAAGATTATTGAGTTTTCCCCTAGTTCGGATGGAGGAACGGCGACTCTGCCTCGGGCATTACCTATGAAAAGCCAGTTAGTCGAACAAGCGTCGAAAGTCATCACTGACATTCCCCTACTGATCAACGTCGTCTCCAAGCGGGTACGGCAGCTCAACCAGGGGCGTCCGCCATTGATTCAGGTCCAAGGGCGGATGGGCCAAGCCGATATCGCCCTGCAGGAAATCATCGAGGGCAAGGTCGTTCCCAAAATGGAGGACGACGACGGTACGGGCCCATCGTAGTTTCTCGAGCAAAGCGCGTTTTTCTTCGCGCTTCCACACCGTTTTTTTTTCACCGCGTGGAGGGAGGGATGTCTGCAAGCGATGGCGTCGCGGAAAAAGAAGAAGTCGGCTTCGGCTGACGGCCAGATCACGAAGAACCCGAAGGCTCTTCGCGATTTTCACGTCCTCGAGAAGTTTGAGGCCGGAATCGCCCTCCGTGGAACGGAGGTCAAATCCATCCGCGCCGGAAAGATCAATCTCCGGGACGCGTTCTGCCGGGTGGAGAACGGCAATGTGGTGCTCCACGGCTGTGACATTCAGCCCTACGAGTACGCCAGCCATGAACAGCACGTGGGCAAGCGCCCGCGGCGTCTTCTCCTCTCTCGCAAGGAGATCCGCAAACTCGAGGCCGCGGTGGACCAGCGGGGCCACACCATCGTGGCTCTCCGGTGCTACTGGAAAAAGCGCCTGGTGAAGGTCGAAATCGCCACGGCGAAGGGCAAGGCGGAGTACGACCAGCGCCAGGACTTGAAAAAGCGGGTTGAGATGCGCGAAGCGCAGCGGGAAATGAGCCGCTTCAATAAACAAGCGGGCTGAAGCCAGGAATCCCACTTGGCTTTCCCGAGGCCCTCAAGTAGGTTGGGGCCTTCGCCATGAAAATGTTACGCCATCTCTTTGTCCTGGGATCTCTGATGGGCGGGTTTTCTGCCTGCGACCAGCAGCCACCAGCCGACACCGCCGCCGAACCACCCGCCGAACAGAAGGCGGACGATCCCGCCCCGCCTGCAGCCGTCACGGGGACCACGCGATCTCCCTATTTCGATACCGTGGTCAAGCACCTCGACGTCGGGGGCACCTTCCTTGGCTATGTTGACGTCGCCGGGGATCTCGATCGCGTCCTGGAAACGGGCCAGAAGTTTCTCGAGACCCTGCGTAACCAAGGCCTCCAGGAAATGCCTGACATCCAGATCAAAGACCTCGTGGCCGAACTCGGACTCCAGAGCGTGACCGCCATGGGAGCCAGTTCCCTCCCCATTCCGGGTGATCGCTATCGCAATCAGGCCTTCATCCACACACCGGACGGACCCAAGGGTCTCTTGACGCTGTTCGGCACGGAAGCCAAACCTCTCTCCGCGCTGGAAAAGGCTCCCTCGGGAACGGACATCGTGGTGGAACAAGAATTCCACCTCGCCGCTCTGAAAGACATCGCCCTCGGCATCTACAACCAGCTTCCCCAGGACCAGGGCATCCCGCCCATCGACCAGATGATGCAACAGCCGATCCCCGGCGTGGGCATGACGGTGGAAGAGATCCTCGACCAGGCGAACGGCCGGGCAGTCTTTCTCGCCAAATTTGACCCCGAGAAAAAGGTCATGCTCCCCACCGGCCCAGCCGTGATGGAAGTGCCTGCCTTCGATTTCTTCTTGGAGCTTCAAGGCTTCGGCTGGGTTTTTGAAAAGTTTCAAGGCCTCCTGCCTCAGCAGGGCCCCTTCGTCCGCGAAGATGGCGATGGCTTCACCAAGCTCAGCGTGCAGATACCGCCCGAAGTTCCCTTCAGTTTCTTCCAACCCGTGCTCCTCCACGACCAAACCGGCAACCGTCTCGTCCTCGCGTCCCGGCCCGAATTCATGGAGGCCTGCGAACCTGGCAATGGAGAGAAGATCACGGCCGACGCCGATTTCAAGAGCATCACCCAAGGCTTGCCGACCTCGGGGAACGCCTTCTCCTATCTCTCACCGCGCCTCAAGGGCGTGGCCAGCGCACTTGTGGATCAGGTGGTGCAACAAGAGGGCGCTCCCGAAGGCCTCCGCGACGTCTTCAACATGGTGATCGGCAATCTGGACACCATGGCGGGCGTCACGGTCAAGCTTCCCAACGGAATCCACTCGGTTGCCCAAGGCCCGGCCTCCTTCAAATCGAGCTTCGCCAGCGCCGTCATCCCGGCAGCCACCATGGGTCTCTTTGCCGGCGTTCAGGAACAACGGCGCGTCATGGCCAGGGGAGCCGAACGTGCGCAGGCCGCACGGGCCGCACGGGAACAGATCCAAGCCGTGGAAGATGTCGCCGTCGACGCCGGCGATCAGATGGCCGGCCTGGAGCAGGCCATCGCCGCGCTACGTCTCTATGCCGTGGCCAACAACGGAAAGTTTCCCGATACCCTCGCCGATCTCACGCCCCAGCATCTCAGTGAGGAAGACGCCGAGACGGCTCTGAAATGGCGAACCAAGACCGGCCCCGCCGCTCTGGTTTATTTCAGCGGTCTCACCGTGGCCTCCACCGGAAACCCCATCATCCTGGCCTCGCCCGAACCAGACTCCAACAACGAGCGCGCCGTGGCCCACACCGACGGCACCACTGAAACCGTCAGCGAAGACGATTTCTTCAAACTCGCCCGCGCCGCACTGGAACAAGCCGAGTAAGCTAAGAAAAAACTTACACTTACACTTAAACTCTATCCTTTTCGCCCAGGACTAACCAATCGCCTCGGTTAGCATCCCAGCCTCTCCCTTGGAGGCACTACTCCTCAACCGAAGGCGCAGGCGCATCCTCATCCGGTGTGTCTGCGCCTTCATTTTGTTCTTCAAACGGCTCCGTCAGCCAGCCAACCATGGCCGACACCTCGGCCTCCTTTCCCGCAGCGAGAGAGATCTGCGATTCCGCGCCAACGGCGGCGTAAACCCGCCGCACCAAATCAGGCGTCGCCTCTTCACCGGCCAACCAGAGAGGACGCGGCGCCATGAGCGCGAGCATTGCCGGCAAATCACCGTACTTCGTTGCCCCCGGTAGAAAATTCTCATCCCGGTAATCCTCCAGATTCCGAAAGCGAAAACCACGCGTATCCACGGCGACACGCGCCACCGCCTCCCCGGCCACGGCACAGGCCGCGGCCACCCATGGCCCTGCCCCATCCGTCCCGACCACGGAAATGGATCCCGCATCCGGAACCATGGCGCCGATCACTGTGAGGATATCGTGCACCCGCTGGGCAAAGAGCGTGTCATTGTAACCATAGGTGTATCCGGCAAATTCACGGGGATTCTCCACCGTCCGGTTGCGCCTCATCTTCTCCCCGCCGCCCGCGGCAAACTCCCCCTGTCCAAAGACATCGGCCAGGACCACGGGACGATGCGCTTCTAACAAGGCACGCACGGGCGCAGCCAAGGCGCCGTCTTCACTTTCTAACAAAGCCTCTTTTCCCTCCCCGTGGATCCAGAGGACAAAATCGTTCTTCTGCCGCTCCTTCGGCAGGAGAACGACCACGGGCAATTCCTCGCCCCGGTCTGACAGTCGCACTTTCCCATACGACAAGAGAACAGACCCCTCATCGCTCTGGCGAACCGGCTCCTGGACGATCTCTTTCTTGTTAGGCACGGTCCGGCCGATCAAGGTCTCCAGGGCACCACCCACCGTCTCCCGATAAGCCGCCGCGGATTCGGCATCCTGGGGCTCCAGGGCGGCCAGCTGTTTGTCCGAGGCCGCGGCCCACGCCTTGGTCAAGGTATACTCAAACTCGACTCCTCCCTCCGGCATGGGATGGTCCTCTCCCCACACCGCATGCTCTTCCAGAGTGAGCGGCTCGAAATCCTCTTCCACGATGGGCTCCGCCAATCCGAGCTTCAGATGCTTGTTGAACCACTCGTACATCACCGAACGCGTCACGTAGTTGTAATTGTGCGGGAAACGCGTCAAATCCCGGCAGTCCACCGCATCCTTCGCTCCATACAACTGATAGAGTTTTTTCAACTCGGGAAACCCATCTTTCATCATGTCGATCGTCCAGTCATCCGCCGCCGTCATGGCTTGCGGCCTGGGGGCAAACATGCCCGCCAATTCGACATTCCCCGTCCCGATGCGCAGCAGTGCCGTGTTCTCACAGGTGCATCCGCCCTGCATGGACGTCGAAACCATTCCCTGAGGAAAAGCGGTGACAGGCCGCGAATCAATGGCGCCAAGGAGGATGGTTTGCGTGCCCCCGCCGCTCCCTCCGGTGACACCGATCCGCTGGGGATCCACATCGGAGAGCGACTGGAGAAAATCCAGAGCCCGGATGGCATTCCAAGTCTGCAGTCCCATGACACTCTGCAGGCGAAGTTCCGCCTGCGTGCTGTAGAGCCCCCATCGATCCGGCTCGTCGGCTTCCGGACGTTGCTCGGCAAATCGGTGAGCCAACTCATAGGACAACTGGCGGCTGTCGGCATAACCAATCATGTCAAAGAGAAAGGCCACACATCCCATGCGCGCGAGCTGCGCACAGCGAGCCATTTTAGGGAATCTGCCAGACCCCTCGAAGCGCTCCGCGCCAGCTTCGATGTGTTGCTTGATCTTCTCCTCGCCATGGTCCTGCAGGCGCCCGCCGTGTCCATGGGGCGAGAGCACCGCCGGATGACGCCCCTCGCCCTTCTCCGGCCGGAAGAGGAGACCCGTGACATAAAACCCTGGCATGCTCTCAAAATAGACCTTTTCCACCGTGAATCCCTCCCGCGCGACCTTCCCGTGAATCACGGCATTCAACGGCGTGCGCTCCGGCAGGGGCCAAAGGCCCGTCGCCACCAAGACGCGCCGCCGCAGTTCTTCCGCCCTCTTTTCCCACGCGCGGAGCGTCTTGGGCACCTCGAAGGGAAAGTGTCCGTTGAGATCTTTCAAAGGCTGAAGACGGCGATCATCGGGGATCGCCCCCTCCGAATAGACACGGGAATCACCTAACAAAGAAGTCGCACACAAAGACCAAAAAAACATCAAGACCAATGGGCAAGGCAATCGTTTCATAGGCGCGACCATACCGGCTCGGCCCAGGCAAAAGCAACCCCTTCAGCCAGAGGCGAAACGTGGGCCCATCAAAGCGAAAACCCGGAGTAATGACGCATCCTGGGACGCTGTGGATCCAGGCTCTCCTCCGGCACCACGGCAAAGGGCGAGACCACTTGCGGCGGGAGGATGAGGGCGGCGCAATGGGGACAGGGCGCCGGTTGGCCATTGTAAGCCTTGGGATTCGGAATGGTCAGGACCACACTACAACTCGGACAGGAAAACCGCTGGGAAGGCAGATCTCCCATGTAGACACCCGTGGGGATCGGAGAAGCGGCGGTCTGTCCGGCGAAGTGCTCCGGTTCCCGCACAGCCGGCCGGCGCATGCCCGGTTCGCGGGGCTGAACCGCCACCGTCTGCGCCTGCTGCGTCTTTTCCACGGGTGACTCCGTCCCTTGAGACATCGTCGGAAGGGGCGGCCAGCTGGGATCTTCAGATCCGGCCTTCACCTGATTGACCGCTGCCTCCGAAACCGGTGCCGTTTCCAGGCCCTCCTGCAACCGGATACCGGCCTGGGAGAGCGACCGGAAACCCGGAATGGAAGAGGAGCCACCGTTCATAGACTTCAAAAAATTCCTATAATGATGATACTTCTAAAGCAAAACATTTCACCATGAATTTCGAATTGGAAGAATATCAATGTATCCAAACGAAGTCAGCGTTCCGCATTGAGTTCTCCGGGAATCTCCCATGAAATAGCCCGTCCCCATTTCCCCGGGCATGCATTCATCCGCCTCGACCTCCCATGGACAAAGCGCTCCCTTTCTTCTCAATAGTCCTCCTCACCCTCCTGGCCTCACCGATTCACCTTCAGGCTCAAAAGCAGGGTGCCAACCTCCTCAAGACGGATATCCTCGCCGTGCTCGCCCATCCGGACGATGAGACCGGCATGGCTTCGAGCCTGGCCTATTACGCCCACGGACGCGGAGCCACCATCGCCCACGTCTACGCCACGCGAGGCGAGGGCGGCGGCAACATGGTAGGAACCCATTGGGGGCCCTCGCTCGGAATCCTCCGCGAAGTCGAACTCGAGGAATGCCTCACCATCTTGAGGGTCAAACACTGTTTCTTTCTCGATCAAGTCGACTGGGCCTACACGGAAAGCGCCAGCATGACTCTGGAAAAATGGGATCGGCACGCGGCCCTGGGGCGGCTCGTGCGCCTCATCCGCTGTCTCAGACCCGAGATCGTCCTCACCATGAATCCCTTTCCCCGGGCCGGCCAACATGGTCACCACCAGGCAGCCGGCATCCTCGCGGTGGAGGCCTTCACTGCCGCCGCCGATCCCACGCAATACCCCGGCCAATTGAGAATGGAAGGCCTCCAGCCCTGGCAAGCCCGCAAACTCTATTTCCGTGGCGACAGCGTCGGGCCCGTGGCGAAGATCGACGCCGGCAAACCCCTCCCGGACGGACGCAACGCCCACGAAATCGCCGGCGAGGCCTTGCGAAATCACCGCTCCCAGGGTTTCGGACGATTCCCTCGGGTAAGCCTCGGACGGCCCCCCGAATCCTTTGGCCTCATCAAGTCCGTCATCGCCACCAGCCGTGAGGAAACCGATCTTTTTGCAGGTCTGCCGATTCCCCCATCGACGCCCGTCACCGTGATCCCGCCCCCTCCCGCCGAGCCTCGTGAAATCTCCATCGCCTTCGAGCCACGGCCAGCCCTCTCCCGATTTCTCGACTGGGCCCGGGAGCAAGAGATCGCCCACTTGATGGCCCAGGCTCCCGCCGACCTCTCCGTCATCGCCGGCCAAGCGAATCGTCTCTCCCTCACTCTGGCCAATCCCGGCAACCAAGCCCGGACGATCGGGGTCGCCTTCGAAGGTCTCGAGGGCTGGATCCTCCAGCCAAACGAACTCTCGGAAACGCTCGCCGCCGGGAGCACGAAAACCGTACCTCTGACCCTCACGCCACCCGCGAGAGCCGGCGAAGATGTCATTCTGCGAGCCACGGCGCGGATGGGCGATGATGCTTCCCAGACGACAGCGCAAACGACGCTTCACCCCGTGCCCACGGCGCCGCTACAACGTCTCTCATTCGACCCTGCGCTCGACGGCACGGAGGACGGCTGGAACGGGATCGATCCGATCGCCATCACCCCGGCACAACGCGTCCAGGGATCCACCAAGGATTCTGCCGATAGCAGCGCGCTCGTCCGGCTCGGTTACAACGACACCCACCTCTTTGTCGATATCGATGTCAAAGACGATGCCGTGGTCTCCAACATCGCCCCCAATGACATCCGGGGGCACTGGCGTACCGACGCCGTCGAGATCTGTCTCGATCCCTCAGCCGATTCCGAGCACACCCTCACCTGTTTCAAAGTGGGGATCTTCCCCTTCGATAATACCGGGATGACCCGCGCTGCTCGAGACGCGGATGCCCATCAGGGCCCCATCGAAGAGACCGCCCCGGGCATGAAGGTCACGGCCTCACGAACGGTCGACGGCTACCGCATCCAAACAGCCATCCCCTGGCGAGACGCCGGCATGCAAAAGCCGAAGAAGGGAGCCATGTTAGGCTTCAACGTCATTCTTTACGACGGTGACAAGCCGGACGCTGCCACAGGCGAAAACATCAACGAGTCCCGCCTCGCCTGGGCCCCCCGCCGCGGCGTGCAAGGCCGCCCGGAAGACTGGGGCCGCCTCATCGTCGCCTCCGACTAATCCCCTCCCCGATAACTAACTACGAAGGGACTAAAGTCCCTCCCACTTTCTCAGAATGTGGGAGGGACTTCAGTCCCTCGGTTCCTGGAAACACCTCACCGTTCCTGATGATCAGCGTGTCCCCTTTCCCAGCCTCTCCCAATTCAACTTTCTCAAAATGTGGGAGGGACTTCAGTCCCTCGGCTCCTGGAAACACCTCACTGTCCCTGATGATCAGCGTGTCCCCATTCCCGGCCTCTCCCGATTCACGAATGGAGTTCCGGAGCCGGCAGATCCGCACCATGATCAACCGTCCTCCGCGGAACGGGCACATCGACAATTGGCGTCACCCGTCTCGGCTTGCGCTGATGGCGGCGCGGCATCCCATTCTCATCGTAACTGCCCCGCCCCAGTGACCGGAAAAGGCAGATGACATTGAGCAGGGACATCAGAACATACATGGCCCCGAAGGTCGGCTGCTGAATCGCGAAAAAGCAGTAGATCCCGAGCCCGGAGAACGTGAAGATCCCGAGCCCGAAAATCGTCTGCTTGATCCGCTCCCAGTTCGATGGGTGCTTCTCTGCGATTCGATTGGCCAGGCGCCGTCGCACGTACCCGGCCAGCAAACCGATCACGACTCCCATCGGAATGCTGATGGAGAGAGCACGGAGTAAATGTTCGGAATGTGGCATTTTGTTAATTATTGTAATTACAATAATTATACAGCCACCCAAAAGGCACGCAAGCAAAACCTAGGTCTCGATCTCTAGGGCCTTCTCCTGGGCCACGAGACAAAGCTCCGCGGCCTTGAAGGTGTGCTCCTGGCTCATCGCCTTGTCCGTCCGGTTCAAGCAATCCAGGATCATCTCGCCAAAGAAGGGGAAACCCACTTTTCCGTGGAGTTCATGGCGCTCTTCCTTCTCGTCGTTCACCAGGATGAGCACATCCTGGTTGCCTCCCGTTCCTGCATCGATGTATTTCCGGCACTCAATGTAGCCTTTCGTCCCCAGAATCATCGTCCGTCCATCGCCCCAGGTGGGCAGGGCATCGGGAGTGAACCAGTCCACCCGGAAATAATTCGTCGCCCCCGAGTCGCCCACCAGATTGGCCTCTCCAAAATCCTCCAACTCCGGATAGGCCTCCTTATGGTGATAATTCGCCACGGCCGAGTGGGTCACCTTGGCATCTTTCGATCCCGTGTAGTAGAGAAACTGCTCGATCTGGTGGCTCCCGATGTCCGTCAAGATGCCGCCATACTGCGCCTTCTTGAAGAACCAGTCCGGACGTTTGTCGGCGCTCAGCCGGTGGGGCCCGAGTCCGATGACCTGGAGCACCCGCCCAATCGCATCCGCGTGAATGAGATCGCCGGCGTGAACGGCACACTCCACATGCAAGCGCTCGCTGTAGTAGACCATGTACTTCTGCCCCGTGCGTTCCACCGCCGCCTTGGCATCATCCAACTGCGCCATGGAGGTGAAGGGTGTCTTGTCCGTGAAATAATCTTTCCCCGCCTCCATCACTCGAATCCCGAGCGGTCCCCGGTCACAGGGGATCGCCGCCGCCGCGACCATCTTGATGGCGTCATCCTCCAAGATCCGCTCCAGGGAATCGACGGGTTCCGCCTGGGGATAGGCTTCGCGAAAAGCCGCCACCTTCGCCGGATCGGGATCGTAGACCCAACGCAACTCACCGCCGGCTTCGAGCAGGCCGTTTGTTTGACCGTAGATGTGTCCGTGGTCCAACGCCGCCACGGCGAAGGGAAACTCCCCTTTCTCACATACCGCCTCGGCCTTCCCCTGGGGGGCGTACGTCATTCCTTCCTTCGCCATGTGTCTTCCTTCCGACTGCTATGCTCTTCCGATGATCGATCGATCGCTGGGATTAATGAAAACGAACCGAGATCGTTATTCTTTCGCCTCCTTCTCGCCCTCTCCCTCGTTCTTTTTTGCTTCGAGTTCCTGCAGTTTCTGGCGCTTGAGGCCATCGGCGATCCGCTTCATCAGCTCCGGCTTGATGCTGGCGGCCTTCTTGCCCGCCGGACTTTCCGGATCCATGGCGATCACGCTGTCGAGGAAAGGCATCACTTCATCCCACCGCTCCAGGTGCAGGAGGCCGTTGATCTTGTAGAACTCGATCTGCTGCTTCTGTTCGTTCGTCTTGGCGTGCTCTCGCTTGAAGGCATCCAGAACGTTAAGCGCTTCCTCCCACTTGTTCTCCTCCGCCAGGGCGTCCAGCTCGAGACGCATCGCAAGGCTCTTCTCGTAAAAGACCACGGGGCCCAGGCCGCCGTAATCCACCGGATCGAGCTCGAGCGCCAGGTGGTACTCGGGACCATAGAACTTGAGGATGATTCCCGGCGTTTTCCCCTCGAGAAATTTAACGATGTGAGGCACCTTGGCGGCCCCTTCCAATTTCTCCGCCTCGGCCCAGTGAGCATCGCGTTTCGCCCGTTTCTCCCGCAACTCGGAAAGCCGCTTGAGAAAAGATTCCACACTAACACCTTCTTTCCAGCGGGTGTCGGCATAGGGCCGTCCCTTGGAATCGGTTAGGACAATCGTGGGGTAAGACCGGATCTCATACTTGGAGGCCGCCTCCAGATTCTTGCGCTTGAGTTCGTCCGACTGGACATTCAACTTCCGGGGAAAGTCGAGGCGCACGAGGATGAAGTCCTTGGAAGCCGCCTCGGCAAATTCCTTCTTGGAAAACACCCGCTCTTCCAAATCAATGCTCTGCGGGATCCAATCAGTCCCCGCGAAATTGAGCAAGAGGTCCTTGCCCGTGTCCTCCGCCGCTTTGAGAGCGCGATCGAGCCCGACGAGCCAGCCTTCCGGCACCTCGGTGAAGTCCGTCTTCACTCCAGGAGCATCGGGCAGATCAAAAACGCGTTTCTCCTGCGCGTGCAACAAAGGCGCACAGCTCAGGCTCAGAGCCGCGCATGTCAGTAGTGGGGTCCAGGTGACGGTTGGTATCTTCATGGCAACATAAAAACTCAATGAATCAGCTCGATCAATCTCCTCCTCTAAGGGCTGTAGCGCGCACTCTCGAAGTCAACAAAGTTACACGCCTGTTTCCGCATGAGACAGTAGTGAATCCAGCGGAAAATATCGTCAAAGATGGGATACTTGGTGATCAACTGATTCAAATGATCCCAGTCCACCGTGGCCGTCAACCTGGGAGAGGTGATCCGGTGCAAGGTCACGGCATCACGCAGGGCACGGTCGAACTCGTCCTCGGGCAATTCGCGGATGGCGTCCGGGGTATCCCACCCGGCTAGCTGCTGCTCGCTCAGGGCAAAAAAACTGACGCCCACCCCAAAGCGGTTTCCCAGGCGGCGCAGGTCTTCGAAGACATACTCGTCCAGGATCTCCGTCGCCACCACCAGCTCGCTCGCATGCGCCCACGCACCATTGCTCAACGCTTGAAAGAAATGCTGCCGGTAATTGGCTGAATCCACCGAGACCGCCATCTTGGTGCTGTTCAAGGTGAAACTGGGCTCTTCCAAACAGAGGAGTTCCGGGACCAGCTTGACGCCGGACTCCGACAATTGACCCGAACGCCAGGAAACAACCACGGCATCAGGCACCGCCCAGGGATAACTCGGGTCCTCGCTCCGGCTGCTCTCCGCATGCCCATGCCGCACCGGAAAGGAAAAAGAGCGATCCTGGTTCGCATAGCGTTCGTAAAAGGCCTGAAACTTGAGCCATAGCTGCTCCGGAGACTCCGACTCCCCATCTGCAGAAAAGCCGTCGAAAGACTCCTGCCGCATGCGAGACCGCGGTCGTAACAGTTCCCGCCTCGTCGTCCGGAGGAAATACCCCTGACCTTGCTCCACCTTGGCGATGGGCGCCGTGGGGTCACACGACATCACGGAAAAGTGATAGCGTAAGGTGGCATCGCTGTAATCTTGTGAGAGCCGGCGCTTGACCATCTCGATCAGCTTGGTGCCCTTGATCGACTCCGCAGGGCTCTTCGGGAGCACCCTGGGCAAAATCTCTTTCAGCTGTTCGCGGAGGTTCATGGTGGACGGACGACGTTGATGCAGAATGCGGGGGGACTTCTTGTCAGTCAAGCGCCCCGTGATTTCCCTTTTCATCCCTGCGATGGAAAAGAGACACCCGGCGCCGGAGGGATCCACCGCGTGAACGCCACTCCGTCCCGCTCACGAGGTTCGCCTTCATCGCGGCAGGCCCTTGTATTGATAGACATGGAAGAGTCGCCAGCGATGAAGCAATCGCCCCCTTCTCTTGATGTCGAGGACCGCGGCAGGCTCCGCCGACTTGAAGGCATGCACCAAATTGGGAGGCAGTTCTCCTTCTCTCGAATCGCGGGTCACATAGATCGCCATCAACCCCTGAAACGGAGATGGATCCTGCGAACCCGGCAGGGCATGACTATAGCTCGGCCAGAGATCATAAACCGAGGCCAAGCCGGCCGATTCCACCACGTGGATCCTCGGATAGGCCTCGTGAGGACGATAGACGAGAGCCTCGGGCGAAAGATAAAAGTCCAGCAGAGCCGCCGTTTGCGGATCCTCGGCGATGACCAAGAGCCCCTGAGGTTGCCGGGCCGCCGCTAACAACAGTGTCGCCTCAACCGCCTCCGATGCTTCCATCCATCCTTGCTCCAGACGCGGAGTCGTCAACGCTAGCGGCCAGGGAAGTCCTAACATCGCCAAATTCGCCGTGTTCACCCCCAGAATGGCAAGCCCGCCCGTACTCAACAGAGTCCAACGGCGCCACCGCCCCTTCCGCTCGAGATCGACATCGGCCTGCATCCACTGGCCCACGAGAACCACGAGCAAGAAGGGCGTCCCCACCCAGGCGGCATACGGCCATGGGGCCGCCAGGCCACTCCAGACAAAGCCCGTCACCAGGGGCACCAGACCCAGCAGGAGAAGAAAGATCGCTCCGTGATCGCGACGCAGGCGCCGCGGGCGAAGGCCTAACCAAGCCAAACCGAGGGCCAACAGGGGCCCCGTCCAAAAGATCCATTGCCCCAATCCCTGCATCAGTTGCCCGGGACGAAAACCCAGACCGTTGAGCTGGGCACGGAGGGCCAGCCCGCCGTGCCCCGAATAAAAAACGAGTCCTCCCGGAATCACCACCGCCAAAACCAGCAGGAGCCAGATCCCCGGCCGTCCCCATTGGTCGCGCCAGCGGGAGGTCAGGCTGAGTGCCAGAGCCACGCCACCGAGCGTGCCGGCCAGTGGTAAAGATAGTGTCATGGCCAATCCCAGGGCCACTCCCCCGGCCCACCAGTAACCGTGCCAGCGATGCACCCGGTGCAGGCCACACCAGAGACACCACCCGGCGAACAGGACCAGGCAGAGAGCGAGCGCCACATCGATCATGAACACCGCGGCCACGTTGACCACGGGACAGAGCTGAAAGACGACCACGCTCCAGCGCGCCGCCACCTGATGCGAGACGCTGCGCGCTAACAGAAAGAGGAGCCACGTCGCCAGGAGGATGAGGAGCGGATTGAGATAGCGGATCCCCAAGAGCGAATCCCCCAAGGCCCACACCCCCATCTGGACGACCCCGGCGATCACTGGCCCGTGATCGACATAGAACGGTGCCGGCCGTTTCGACTCCACCCAATAGAGTGCCTCCTCCGCCGTCAACTCCAGTGAAGCCGCGAGAAACCAACGGCACACCGTTAGAAGGATCACGCCGAGAAAGATCAGCCGGTCGACATTCATCGTCGCAGCGGTCCGTTTCCAGTGTAATGGTGAATGGCGATCACGCCCCCATCGTCTCTCTCCAAAGGAAGTAAAGCCCTCATGAACAAGCTGCTACTAATCCTCGCCTCAGCCACCTTGGCAAGCCTCAGCCCCCAGACGTTGGAGGCCAAAGATCCTCCTCCCGACCCCGAGGCCGTTCTGCGTGCTGTGCGGGAGGGCGCCGCGCAAAACGAGGAACTCACGCTGGATGGACGACTGCGGGTGCGCACCACCGGCAAGAAGCACCCCTTCCGCATGACCATCCGCAAGCAGCAGATCGCCTTCCTCTTCGAAAACGACCCGCAGCACACCATCGTCTTGGACCTCGGCCAGAACAGCTTTCTTCTCCGCGAGCGCCACGGCAAGCAGGGCGACTGGGACAAGGTGCCCGCCGCCAAACACGGCCAACTCTTGCGCGGCACCGGGGTCAATTACCTCGATATCTCCCTAGCCTACCTCTATTGGCCCAATCCCGTCTTCCTCGAGGAAGACGTCGTCGCCGAACGCGTCACCTGGAAATTGCGCGTGACCAACCCGGACAAGGCCGGCCCCTACTCGCGGCTCGATCTCTGGGTCGACCAGCAAACCGTCGGTCTCATGCGGATGCAGGCTTACGATCACCAGGGCCGCCTTGTCAAAAAGATGGAGGTCAAAGAAGTGCAGCGGGTGAAAGACCGCGGGAAGAAGGTCTGGACCTTGGAGAAAATGTCCGTCCTCGTCTTCGATCCCAAGACCAGGAGAGTGGTTTCTCACACATACATGGAGCTCTAGCCGCTCCCCCGGGGATCCTCGGTCTTCAAAGTGCGCCGAATTTCGGTTGAGATGCCGGGCGCACCATGCTTTTTCTCATGCCGAGAGCATTGAGTCATGAACGACGGAGCCGAACAGAATCCCCAATGGGTTGATGAAGAGATCAAGAAACACGCCGCCTGGATCGGCGCCGTTCGCGCCCAGCTGGGCAAGATCGTGGTGGGCCAGCACGCGCTGCTGGATCGATTACTCATCGGTCTCATCGCCAACGGGCACGTGCTCCTCGAAGGCATGCCGGGACTGGCCAAAACCCTGGTGATCAATACCCTCAGCCAAAGTCTCCAGAGCGAGTTCAAGCGCCTTCAATTCACCCCGGATCTACTGCCGGCCGACCTCGTCGGCACCCTCATCTACAACCCGCGCGACGGCGAGTTCCAGACCCGCACCGGCCCTATCTTTGCCAATATGATTCTGGCAGACGAGATCAACCGGGCCCCGGCCAAAGTCCAAAGCGCCCTCCTCGAAGCCATGCAGGAACGCCAGGTCACGCTCGGTGATGAAACCTACCGGCTGCCGGATCCCTTCCTCGTCATGGCCACGCAGAACCCCCTGGAGCAGGAGGGCACCTACCGCTTGCCCGAAGCCCAGTTAGACCGCTTCCTCTTCAAACTCGTGGTCGACTACCCCTCGCGCGAAGAGGAACTCATGATCCAGGAACGCATGGGAACCACCGTGCCCGATCTCCATGTCGACGCCGTGGCTCAACCCTCGCAAGTTGTCGCCGCCCGCTCTGTGGTCAACGCCATCTACATCGATACACGGGTCCGCGAATACATCGTCGATCTCGTGCGCGCCACCCGAAACCCCTTGGATTACAATCTGACCGAACTGCGGGGACTGGTTCGCGTCGGCGCCTCTCCCCGGGCGACGATCAATCTAACGCTCGCCTCAAAAGCACTGGCACTGATTCAGGGCCGGTCTTTCGTCACCCCTCAGGACATCAAGGATATCGGGGTCGATGTCCTGCGCCACCGCGTGATCACCAGCTTCGAAGCCGAGGCCGAGGAAATCTCCGCCGAAGCCATCGTGGAAAAGATCTTCGAAGGACTTCCCGTCCCCTAAGAACCGACCGATGATTCCCGCTCTGGTCATCGTCCTCGGCCTGCTCGTCATCGCCCTCACGATCCTGATCGTGACCCTGTTGGCTACGGAAAGCCGAGCCATGGCCGCGGCCACACCGGCGAATGGCGGATCGGGACGTGGCGATGTCACCGACGTGCTCAAGCGGATTCGCGCCCTCGAGATCAAAGTGAAGCACCTCGTCGATGAAGCCTTCGCCGGTTCCTATCACAGTGTCTTCAAGGGTCAGGGGATGAACTTCGAAGAGGTTCGCGAATACCAGCCGGGCGACGAGATCCGCAGCATCGATTGGAACGTGACGGCCCGCCTCAGCCAGCCCTATGTCAAACTCTTCACCGAGGAACGCGAGCTGACCTTGACCTTGATCGTCGACCTCAGCGCCTCGGGGAACTACGGCAGCGCGCGCTTCAGCAAGAGAGAAGTCGCGGCCGAGATCGCGGCCACCCTGGCTTTCAGCGCCATTCGCAACAATGACCGCGTGGCGCTCATCATCTTCACGGACGAGGTGGAACTCTTCATCTCACCCGGCAAAGGCCGCTCACACGTCTTGCGCGTCATCCGCGAGGTGCTCTATCACGAACCCAGATCCCGCAAGACCAACATTGCCGCCGCCCTGGGGTACCTCAACCGCGTCATCCACCGGCGCTCCATCGCCTTCCTCATCTCCGACTTTCACGCCGGCGATTGCTCGCGCGATCTCGCGCTCACCAGCCGTCGCCACGACCTCACGGCCATCCAAATCCGCGACCCCCTGGAAGAGTCCCTCCCCCGCATTGGCCGGGTCATGTTGGAGGATCAGGAATCCGGCGAACTCCTCGAGGTCAACACCTCCAGCCAAGCCGTGCGCTCGCGATTCGAGACTCAGGCCAAGGAGCACCAAGAAGCCCTGGAAGAGCAGTTCCTGCGCAATGGGATCGATCACATCTCCCTCGCCACGGACGAAGATTACCTCCCACCCCTGCGCCAGTTTTTCGAAACCCGTGAGAGACGGATGATGCGTCTATGACCGAGGAAGCCCCACAATCCCTGCCCGACATCCTCGACGTCGAGCCGCCGGTGGCGGTCCCGCCGGATCCCCTCCATTGGGGATGGTGGGTCGCCGGCACGGTCCTCCTCATCCTTCTAGCCTTCCTCCTCCTCTACTGGCGGAGCCGCCGCCAGGCTCCCGTGGAATCTCCCAAGGAACGCGCCCTCCGCCGGCTATCCGGTCTCCAGGCACAAGTGGCGCAAATGGACGGCTACCAGTTCGGCGTCACCGTTTCCGATATTCTGCGAAGCTACCTCACAGAAGCCCACGATCTCCGCGCGAGACAGCAGACCTCGCGGGAGTTTCTCGAGGAACTGGAGCGAGACTCGCAGTTCAATGAAAAGCGTCGCGAACGGCTGCGCGGCTTCCTCCAAACCTGTGACTATCTGAAGTACGCCCCCGCGGGCAAGGCCGAGGAACCCAACCGCGAGCTCTTGGAGCAAACGAACTTCTTCATCCGGGAGGACGCGGTCTAACCATGGAGGCCTGGCTGCCACAGCTCGAAGGATTCCGCTTTGCCTATCCCTGGCTCTTGTGGAGTCTGGTTTTGCTGCCTCTGCTATGGCTTTGGTTAGGCCGCCGACGGGATGCCGCCGCCGTGGGTTACTCCACCCTCGCTCTTCTCACGGGACTGGGAAAAAAACACGGCGGGCGTGACGGCTGGTTCTCCCACTTTCTCGTAACCCTGGCCCTGGCCCTCCTCATCCTCGCACTCGCCCGGCCCCAATCGGGGCAGTCCTACACCAAAATCCGCGCCAGCGGCATCGATATCCTCCTCGTGCTCGACGTGTCCTCATCCATGCTGGCCGAGGATTTCACCATCGGCGGTACGCGCGCCAGCCGGCTCGCCGCGGTGAAGAACGTCACCAAGGATTTCATCGCCGACCGCTCCAATGACCGCATGGGCATCTATGCCTTCGCCGGTAAGCCTTTTCTCGTGAGCCCCATGACCCTGGATCACGAATGGCTCCTCAAGAGCCTCGACGAAAGGGTGCAGATCAATTTCGAAATTGACGGGACCGCCATCGGGACCGCCATCACCTCGGCCGCCAACCGCCTCAAAGACCGGGAGAGCAAGAGCCGCATCATCGTTCTTCTCACGGACGGGACCAACAATTCCGGCCCCATCCAGCCGCTCACCGCCGCCGAGGCCGCCGAGGCTCTGGACATCAAGATCTACACCATCGGAACCGGCACCCGCGGGGTGGCTCTCTTCCCCCAATTGAACCGCAACCGCCAGCAGATGCGGGATATGTTCGGCCAGCCCATGTACCGTCGCATCCAGGTCCAGTTCGACGAGGAAACCCTGCAAAAAATCGCTTCCATGACTGGGGGCAAGTATTTTCGCGCCACGGGATCAGACAGCCTGAAAGACATCTACGACGAGATCGATCAGTTAGAAAAAACCGAGGTCGAAGTCGATCAGTACGAGCAGTTCGACGAATGGTTCATCTACGTCCTCGTCCCCGGCGGCCTCCTCGCTCTTCTCCACCTCCTTCTACGCTACACCTTCTGGCGGCGCCTGCCCTGACAGACCCATGAACGAGGACGATCAACTAGTCTTTGCCCACCCGGAGTGGTTCTTCGCCCTCCTCCTCGTGGCCGCCGTCATCGTGTTCCGCTACCTTAGCCAGGTGAGATCGGGCAAACTCATCGATCATCTGGTGGCCTCGCGATTGAAGGCCCAACTCCTGGGCTCCATCCATCCCCTGCGTCGCGAACTCAAGTTCTGGCTCTTCGTCGTCGGCATTCTCGGCCTCGTCGGCGCCATGGCGCGCCCTCAGTTAGGCTTTCAGGAGACCACGGCGACGCGCAAGGGCCTCGACGTCATGTTTGCCCTCGACACCTCCCGCAGCATGCTGGCGGAGGATCTCCAGCCCAACCGGTTGGACCGTGCCAAATTCGCTATCCTCGACATGATGGAGATTCTCCAGGGAGACCGGATCGGCTTGGTCGCCTTTGCCGGAGATGCCTTTCTCCAGTGTCCGCTGACCACGGATGACGCCGCCTTCCGCCGCATCCTCGAAGAGGCCGACACCCAGCTCCTGCCCACCGGAGGCACCAACATTGCCAATGCGATCCAAGAGACGCTCAAAGGATTCATGAAATCCGAGAGCGACAACCGCGCCCTCGTCTTGATCACCGACGGCGAAGAACTCGATGCCGAGGCCGTCCCCATGGCACGTGAAGCCTTCGAGACGCAGGGCTTGCGCATCTTCACCCTCGGCTTTGGCACTCCCGAGGGCACTCAAATCCGCATCACGCAGAACGGCCAATCCAGGATCGTCCTCGATCCGGACGGCAAACCCGTCGTGACCAAGCTCCAGGAACCGTTTCTCGAAGAGGTCGCGCAAGTGGCCGGCGGCTTCTATAGCCGCTTTGAAGGTACGGAAACGCTCCGGCGGCTGGTGACGGACGGCTTTGGCATGATGACGCGGGAGGACATCGACACGCGAGAGCAGCGCGTTCCCATCGAACACTATCATTGGCCTCTCAGCATCGGCCTGATCTTTCTCCTGGCATCGCTCATCATTCACGAGACGCCCCGCTCCCGACGAACCGTCCATCCCTAGCCTAGCAAGAACCGTGACATCCTTCATCCACGTCATCGAGTTCATCGCCGTGCTCGCCGGCGGCATCTACGGCGTGCTCCTGGCACGGCGAAGCCGGATGGATTTGGTCGGGGTGTTTTCCGTCGCCTTCATCCTCGCCTTCGGCGGCGGGACCCTGCGGGATCTTTTTCTCGACCGCCATCCCCTCTTTTGGATCAAGCACGAGGAATTTCCCATCTCCGTCTTTTTCCTCGCCGTCATCTCGTCGTTCATCCCGAGGTTTCCCACCTGGGTGAGCAAGTCGCTCTGCCTCCCCGATGCTCTTGGCCTGGGGCTCTTCAGTATTCTGGGAGCCAGCTTCGCCCTCGATGCCGGAACCTCCTGGTTCGTCGCCTCCCTCCTGGGCGTGGTCACCGGGACCTTCGGGGGCGTCATGGGCGAAGTCATCTGCAACGAGGTCCCAAGCCTCTTCACCACCGCCCCCCTCTACGCGACCTGTGCCTTCACGGGATGCTGGATCTACCTCCCGGTCCAGGGCTGGCTCTCCGTTCCGGACGACCTCGCCATGCTCATCGGGGCAAGCGTCATCGTGTTATTCCGGTTGATCGCCGTGCACCAGGATTGGAAGCTGCGTCCTCACGGGTCCACCACCTGAGTCCTCTCGAGGCGATTCCCATACGACTACGCCAACTATATTTCTAATAGTTGCCATCTTCGCCAGTGGGTTTACCGTAGGCGGATTCCAATCGTTTTCTCCCGTGATGATGATGATGAAGGCTCGTCTACTCACCCTCGCCCTCCTGAGCACCGTTCCGGCCACGGGTCTCGCCTCTCAAGTTCTCTGGGGAAGCGCCCGCCTCGCCACCAACTACCTGAGTTCGGGGGCTCCCGAGACTCTCGGCGATGATTTCACTTTTCAGCTGGGCGCGTTTGAAGCCGGATTCGTGCCCACAGCGGCCAACACCGAAGAATGGCTCGATCACTGGACGCCCGCGCAAAGCACCCAGTACAACGGTCACACCCACTTTTTCACCGGCTCCTTCGTCTACCAGCAGAACGAGAGCCCCTTTCTCCCGAGCAATCAGGGGTACATCTTTGGATTCAATCGGTGGGCTTCCTCTGAAGGCAGCGACCACGCCGAGTGGATCCTGGCCACGGATCCGAGTTGGCAATGGCCTTCCGGCGGCGCCATCTCACCACCGGTGCAGTGGTCCATGAGCAACGCCTCCACCGTGATTCTCGGCTCCATCGGCGATGCCAGCGACTCCTACCACATGCAGACCGCCAGAATTCCGACGCCGGTGGCTTCGCTCGACGGAGCGCTCTGGGCCAAACGCTACAATCGGGCTCCCGGCGACCCTTCCTCTTCTCCCGATTCCGATCAAGACGGCCTCTCCGATGACCTGGAGTTCTTCCTCTCCACCAATCCCCTGGAGCCCGATCAAGGCCGCCACCCCACGACCAACGTGATCCGCGAGGACGGCGTTCCCTACATGGAACTCGCCTTCTTCAAGTTGGGCCTCTTGCCAGGCACCTCGATCGGCGTCGAAGTCTCCCCCGACCTCGAGAACTGGAGCGGCGACGATGAGGCCTTTGAAGTCATCGAGAATTCGCTCCTCGTCTATCGCGCCCGATCCGTCGCCCCAATGACCGACAATTCCGGGCGCTACTATCGCCTCAAAGTCTACGTCACCCCGTAGCCCAGCCAAAATGTGAGACCGGCGAGACGCCGGTCCCAGCTTGTTGATCGTCCTGGACACTCGAGCATATTTCACCATATGAATGTGCCAGGGACTTCAGTCCCTGAGTTCGCTTGTTGATCGAGGGACTGAAGTCCCTCCCACTTTCCTCGACACACTCCAGCACACCTCACCATATGAATGTGCCAGGGACTTCAGTCCCTGAGTCCGTTTGCCTCATCGAGGGACTGAAATCCCTCCCATTTTCCTCGACACACTCCAGCATGTTTCACGATAAGAATGTATCAGGGACTTTAGTCCCTGACTATGGTTTGGACATATTACGCAGATGTTAGTCTTCAAATTTCCAGAAATTTTAGCTGGACTCAGAGCGCATCGTCTGCTAGGCATTCTTCATGGAT
>JANQJH010000228.1 GCA_028281705.1 Verrucomicrobiales bacterium | reverse complement strand
GTTGCCTGAGGGCCTGGGGTTGGAAGCGGCCCGTGATGTGGTCAGCCGGATCCCCATGCCGCGCTTTGCCAATGCCATGGTCGATGGGTATGCGCTCACCGGGACCGGACATCAGCCGGGCGAGACTTTCGTGCTTCAGGGGGAGGAACAGGCTGCGGGGATCGACCGGGGACTTTCATTGGCTCCGGGAGAAGCGATTCGCATCTTTACCGGCGCGCCATTGCCCGGGGGGACGGAGGCGGTGGTTATGCAGGAGGTGGTGACGGTGGAGAGTGCCGAGCAGATTCGGATCAAGGAAGCCGTCGAGGCTGGAGATGGGGTGCGGCGGGCGGGGGACGATCTGATGGCCGGTCAGACGATACTTTCGCGTGGTGAGCGCATCACGCCGCAGCGCGCGGCTTTGCTGGCTTCCCAGGGCTTGGATCGCGTCGAGGTGCGTCCGTTGCCTCGGGTGCATGTGCTGTCAACGGGTGACGAATTGAAGCCGCCGGGCACGGATCTCCAACCGGGTCAGCTTTATGAGAGCAATGCGCTCATGCTGTGCTTGGCCGGTGCGGCGAAGGGATGGACGGGTTGGACGCGTGCTCACGTGCGCGACGATCCCGAGGCCCTGAGACAGGCGATTGCGGAGGCGGTGGCGGCCAACGATTTTCTCTTCCTTTCAGGAGGTGTGTCTGTGGGGGATCACGACCACGTGAGGAGCGTGCTGCAAGAGCTAGGCTTTGCAGAGCATTTCTGGCGTGTGCGCGTGCAGCCGGGAAAACCGGTGCTCTTTGGATCGTTGGACGGCTGCCATGTGCTGGGCCTGCCGGGCAATCCGGTATCGAGCTTTGTCAGTTTCCACCTCTTTGGGGTGCCGGCGATCCATCATTGGTTAGGCATCCCGGTGCCGCCTCGGCGTCGGGCCGTCTTGAAGACGGCGACGGCGAATCGGGGCGATCGGCCGCACTATCTGCGGGGGCGTTTCGATGTCAGTGAGGGCAGTTTTGAAAGTGTGGGGCTTCAGAAATCCCATGGAATGCTGGGGATGTCGAAGGCGAATGGGATCGCGCGTATCCCGCCTGGGGCCGATCTTGCCGCGGGCGGGGAGGTGGAAGTTCTCGTGGTTTGATGCGGGCGTGTCGGTGGGTCAGTGGAGGTCAACGAAAGGCATGGAAGTCACGAAGAAAGAGAGAACGTAAGAGATGTGCCTGATGCGGGTCCGCATTTGCCGGAGGTCATCTGTAAGATTGAGATGCTCTTACATACATACATACATACATAACAAACTACGTGAGTGGCACCATTTTTTCGAATCGCGCAAACGAGCCAGATCTTTGCGATTTTTCTGCGGCTTTGCGTGAGTCCCCACCTTTCTCTTGTGTGGACGGTTGTTCCCTGTCCGGCACCTTCACGTAATCAGGTTCCGGCGCTCGTGAATGACCGAGGGACTGAAATCCCTCCCACATTCTGGGAAAATGGCAGGGACTTTAGGCTAGTAACCCGGGGGGCGATCGGAGAGTTTGCGGATGCGCGTGAGTTCTTTCAGTTTCTCACGTTTTTCGCGCTTTTCGATCTCGGGATCGACACCGCCGTCGACCCGAACGCGGCCGTCTTGTCCTTGAACGAGTTCCGGCCGGCTGCCTTTGGACTCGTCATAGGTGGCGCGCTTGATGAATTTGCCGTCCGAGCCGATCTGGTCGTGGATGAACTGGCGGGGTGCTGCCTGATAGAGGACATGCAGATGACGCTGGTGATCGATGGCTGCCTGGGGCGGGCGATAACGGACCATTTCGCCTAGCTTGTAGGTCTTGCGGATGAATCCGGAGCGAGCGTTCTTCAGGCGGAAGTAGAGATAGGTCTTGTCATAGCCGCGGTAGGAGAGAAGCGAGTATTCATAGCGGCTGCCATCGGAGAGTCCCGCCGTTTGACGCCAGATGGGTTTGGCTTCGTCGATGGTGATCATCTGCGGGCGGGAACTGACGAAGCGACCGTTGGATGGGTCATGGACGTTTGCCGTGATCTGGTAGTTCCCGAAGCGATCCACGGGATAGGCGCGGTTCAGGTTTACCCGGAGGCTCACCGATTTGGAGGCCCCGACCTTGATGGGGCCGGCGAGAGGCGCGTCGCGCCGCAGGGTGATGAGGTCGCCCTTGTTGTTCGTGATGCGGAAGTTGAGCCAGCTCGCCGCGGGGCTGGGGCCTTTCAGAGTCAGGTCCCGGGTGGAACGGTTGATGATCGAAACCTTCACGTAGACTGGCGAATGGGCGACGAAGGTCCGGGACTCCGGTTGGATGCGGACCTCCAATTGGGCGAAGGCCGCTGGGGCCATGAACAGGAAGGTGAGGGCCGTCGATACAATGAATTTTCGGAGTCTAGACATGAGGGAGAAAAGCTAAGAATTGAACGTTCACGGTGGGCGATGGCTTGGCAAGCCTAAAAACGGGCGAGGTCTACGAGAGCCGCAATGTGTGGGTTGTCGAGCTGGAGTTTTGGTACGAAGAAGGGCGAGTCCAGGAGGACTCGCCCTTCAAAGCGTGTCGAGTCAACTGAATGGTGGCTCAGTCACTCGATGGACTTGGGTGGTGAGGCGTGATTACATCATGCCGCCCATGCCGCCCATGCCGCCGTGGTCGTGGCCGTGGTCAGCGGGAGCTTCCTTTTCGGGGACTTCGCTGATGAGGCACTCCGTGGTGAGGAGCAGACCGGAGATGGAGGCGGCGTTTTGCAGTGCGCTACGGGTCACCTTGGTCGGGTCGACGACACCGGCTGCGATGAGATCGGTGTACTCGCTGGTGGCCACGTTGTAGCCCGTGTTGCCTTCGGACTTCTTCACTTCCTCGACGATGAGGGCGCCTTCAGCACCGGCGTTGGCGGCGAGCTGACGGAGCGGGGACTCGATGGCGCGAGAAACGATCTCCACACCAGTGGCGATGTCGCCGTCGGCGGAGACGCTCTCGAGAGCCTTCTGGGCGCGGATGAGAGCCGTGCCACCGCCGGGAACGATGCCTTCTTCCACCGCAGCGCGGGTGGCGTGCAAGGCGTCTTCCACGCGGGCCTTCTTCTCTTTCATCTCCGTCTCGGTTGCGGCGCCGACGTTGATGACGGCGACACCACCGGCCAACTTGGCGAGACGCTCCTGGAGCTTCTCACGGTCGTAATCGGAAGTGGTCTCTTCAATCTGACGGCGGATCTGCTGGACGCGGCCGCTGATGTTGTCGGAGCTGCCGTCGCCTTCGACGATGGTGGTGTTTTCCTTGTCGATGGTGACGCGCTTGGCGCTACCGAGGTCGGACACATCGACGTTCTCCAGCTTGATACCGAGGTCTTCGGTGATGACGCGGCCACCGGTGAGGATGGCGATGTCTTCGAGCATGGCCTTACGACGATCGCCGAAGCCGGGAGCTTTCACGGCGGCGACGTTCAGGGTACCGCGGATCTTGTTGACCACGAGGGTGGCGAGGGCTTCGCCTTCGACGTCCTCGGAGATGATGAGGAAGGGGCGACCGCTCTTGGCCACTTTCTCCAACAGAGGCAACATGTCCTTGAGGTTGGTGATCTTCTTCTCGTGGATGAGGATCAGGGCGTTTTCCAAGACGGCTTCCATGGAGTCCGTGTTGGTCACGAAGTAAGGAGAGAGGTAGCCTTTATCGAACTGCATCCCCTCGACCACTTCGAGGGTGGTCTCGATGCCCTTGGCTTCTTCCACCGTGATGGTGCCGTCCTTACCGACCTTGTCCATGGCGTCGGCGATGATGGAGCCGATGGTGCCGTCCCAGTTAGCGGAAACGGTGGCGACCTGGGCAATCTCCTTGGCGTCCGTGACTTGGACCGATATATTGCCGAGTTCTTCAACGATGGCGGTGGAGGCTTGCATGATCCCGCGCTGGAGATCCGTGGGGTTGGCCCCGGCGGTCACGTTGCGGAGACCTTCGCGGTAGATGGCCTCGGCGAGAACCGTTGCCGTGGTCGTGCCGTCACCGGCGACATCGGAAGTCTTGGAGGAGACCTCACGGATGAGCTGGGCACCCATGTTCTCGTACTCGTCTTCGAGTTCGATTTCCTTGGCGACCGTCACACCGTCCTTGGTGATGGTGGGGCTACCGAATTTCTTGTCGAGGATGACGTTGCGACCGGACGGGCCGAGGGTGCACTTGACCGCACGAGCGAGTTTTTCCACGCCGCGGAGGAGCGCTTGGCGAGCGCTTTCGTCAAAGGATAGTTTCTTTGCCATAATGGTGTCTGATGTAGGTTGACGTTAGTTTATGTAATCTTTTTCGTAGTTGTGTGGCTGGGTGAGTGCGTGTTTTAGGACTCGACCACGGCGAGGATGTCACTCTCGTTGATGATGAGATGCTCTTCGCCTTCGATCTTGATGTCGGTGCCGCCGTATTTGCTGATGAGGACGGTGTCGTCCACCTTGACCGAGAATTCGACCTCTTTGCCATCGTCATCCTTGCCAGTGCCGAGAG
>JANQJH010000180.1 GCA_028281705.1 Verrucomicrobiales bacterium | reverse complement strand
AGTTCCTGGCGCGAGGGGGAGAGACCTACCATTTGGCGTTGGCGACGGATGAGGAACTTTCGCAGGACTTTGTCCTTCAACTGAAGCCCGCTGAATCTCCGCCGAATGTGACGCAGGATCTGGCGGTCGATCTTGGGTCTGTCAGAGTCCACGATCTCGAGATGCCGGAGGGAACGGCGATGGCTGCGGTCTCCCCGGATGATATCCAGCGTGGTGGCGGGCGTTTCTGGTGGCGCTGGACGGCTCCCGAATCAGGAGTGGTGAGCTTTGTGCGCCAGGTCTCTGCCAGGGCTCCGGTGCAGATGTATGAGGGTGACACCTTTTTGACCATGATACCCTCCGAAGGCGGAGGCGAGCATGCTTATTGGGGCTTTCGCGTTCAGCAAGGCAGGGTTTATCACATTGCGATCGGCGAATTGAGTCTCCCCATGGACGCGAATGCCATGAGCTTTCACTATGCCATGGAATGGTATCCGGAGCAGGCCAACGATGACCTCGCGCAAGCGATAGATCTCGGAGCGGTGGAGTCGCTCGAGCTGCGTGGCCATACCTACTTTGCCACGTCGGAGATTGAGGAACCCTTCCACGGGCGCGCCAATGGGCCTTCGACAAACACGCGCTGGTATCAATGGATGGCGCCCGGTGACGGGCGATGGGGGATCACGAGTGACGGGATCGGGATTCAGATGGCACTCTACGAGGGAACGAATTATGAGGACCTCGCCCGGCTGCTGAGTGACGCCGGCCGAATTGAGGTGGATGTCAGAGAGGGTGTTACCTATCGTCTTGCGATCGATTCCGGTGGCGGCCTCCCTTACCAACTGACTCATGATTGGTCGGGTGCGTCTCCACAGACTCCGTTTCAATCCTGGCTCGGCACCTTCGGAGAACAGGCTGGGGTGATCCCTACGGGAGACGCCGATGGCGACGGGCTCTTTCTGGCTGTGGAATATCTCTTCGGCACAGATCCTCTCCAGGCGACGGCCAATCCGATGACGCTGAATCAGGACGGCGCTGGTGTCGCCCTCACATTTCCCTTGAACCCGGATTTTGCCGGAGAGTGGCGGCTGGAAGCCTCTGAGGATATGAAGACGTGGACTCCGCTGCAAGCGGCTGTCGACGTGGACGTCGAGATCGATGCTGACGTCGTGAGCGCCCGTCTGATCGCCACCGAAGGGAGTGGCATTCGTTTTCTTCGGCTGTCGGTAGCGGTCGAATCGCCTTGAGGTTGAAGTGGGGATTTCGTCAGCACCAGTTGTCCGGGCTGGGGACGCACTTGGGTGGTCTTGGTGGGAGGCCCGGGGTCATGATGGCTTGATAGGAAATGCCTTTCTCCAGCATGGGAAGTTTCATTCCGCTAGGGCAGGTGGTGCTGTCGTCCATGGCGTCACTTGAGAGAATGGTGGCTCCGAACGCCACCTCTTCCGGGGCCGTAGGCGTCTCTCGTCTCCCGCGTTCGGGCAGGCACTTTTTCCTTCCTCATTCCTGCATGAAGTCCCAAGATGGAGCCAAAAGGCCGCGACATCGGTCCAGATGAGGCCGTGTCTTATTCTACCGGCCCACGGACGGGATGGCGCCGGATCAGTCACTGTGGTGGCCGATAGGTGGAGTGCTTTCATTGGATTGGAGATTCGGGGAAATGCGAGTGCGGTATTTAGAGGCCTCAGGCGCTCTGGCGTTGGTCATCCCAGCGGTTTCGTGCTCTCAGTGCGCGTAGCGTGTCGCTGTCGACCTCGAAGTTCGTCTCCGCAGCCACCCGTCTGATTAGTTTGTGATTGAGAAAATCGTTGAGGTTGAAGACATAGACGGCGATCTCCGCCTCACCACTGCCTTTCATGCCTCTTGATTCCATCCGCTTGCCTCACGTTTTCTCGTAGAGGCGATTCAGGTAGGTATCCGTGGCGACTGTGGTGGCCGTGCCGAACCGAGCTCCGATGGCATGGGATGGCTTGTGCCGCGGCGAGCACCATCAGGAGGTAGAGGGAACCTGCTCGGTGGCGGTAATTGGGTTCGATATAGATGGTGCGGATCCCCGCCATCTTGGAAAAGGGGCAGAACTGGTCCAGGTTGAGGGCCGCAGGGTAGGGGGACTCCGTGTAGGACCGGTAGACCTGATCGTGAAAAGCGACCTCGGCCAGTCCGACGGCTCGATCTGCAGACGTCCCATCGTAAGCGATGAAATACATGCCAAAGTGTGAAGGGGCGGTGGCCTCAGGTGTGACCGGCTCACCGATACTCTTGAGCGTTTCTGTGCGGGCGTGGCGGATGAACGCGTGTTCCTCTTCCGGAAATACAAGTCTTCATGATTCGGGAATGGTTTGTGGTTCTGTGGCACTCAGCTCGAGAGGCGAGCCTGAATGGTTTCTATCCTCTATTTTGGAAGTCGGCCGCTGGCTGTGACAAAGAAATGCCGCTTTTTTGAAATATTTCTTCGTGAGGGACTAGAAGTGCCTCACACATAGGCGCCATCGGGGCAAAGGACACTACGGGATCGAGCGATCGCGCCGTGGGACATGAAAAAGGCGCCTGTGTTTCCACAGGCGCCTCGATTTTTTCGTTCGTATCGGAAGCGGTTACGCTTCCATGGAATGCTCACGCATTCCGCTACTCTCCGCGGTAGTACCCTTCCGGAGCCGCCAGGCGCCCGGCGTCCGTCTCTTCAAACGTACCGGTCACGCCCGTGGCGATCACTTCCCAATTGATCAGGTCGGTCGAGTACCCGATATCCGCCGTCTCCCCAGCCGGGACGGTCAGGGTGAAGGCGCCCGAAGCACTGATGCCCACGTCTTGCAGTACGAAGGGTTCTCCGTCAACCGGGCCTTCGGGGAAGGGCGTCGTCGAGAGCGCTTCGATGTCGCTATCTCCAAGTGCGGTGTTGTAGGTCGCCCAGCCGTGCATCACGCTGCCTTCACCCATGAAATCGACCGGGTTTTCGATCCGAGCGCCCATGAGTTGCACCACACCGGCGAGTTCGATGTTACCTGCCCAGACTCCGACCTGGACCCCATCGATGTAGAGACGGGTCTCACCACCGGTGGTGTCGTTGACGAAGACCATGTGAACGTCCTGATCGAACACCGAGGCCACACTCTGGCCGTCGAGTGCGGTGAAGAGGTTATCGGCCACGCCAAACTGTGTCGTGCCGATGATTCCCTGTTCGTTCCACTGATCGAGTTTGAGCGCCCAGGCATCGTTCCCGGTGATGGCCGTGGAGGCACCACCTTTTGTGGCATTGAAGGAGAACTCATACGTGGCATCACCCGAGAGATCGCCGAAATCGACAAGCCCGGGTTCCGTCTGTGCTCCACTGGATATCGCCACGGCGCCGAGGGTGACCCGATCGGCCCCTCCACCGAGACCTCCCAGTGGTGCCACCACGAGATTGTCGATTTCGAGCGTTTCGTTATGGCCACCGGTTCTCGCGAGGATCGAGAAGCCATAGCTCCCATCCGGTGCGAAATCAGGGGTGGCGATGTTAGTGAAGTCGGCATTGGTCCGCAGACCCGTGGTGGAGAAACTTGCTCCATTGGCTGGGTCCCACGAGAGGGTGGCTGTGCCGCTGACGCGTTCGTTTGGCTTGAAGTTGGCATCGTCATCCGCCGCCTTGGTGAGGACGAGTTCCGCCCCCGTCAGTTCGATCCCGACGCCGGCATCCTGACCGGCGGCGTCATTCCACAACCAGGTGTCCACCTGATAGGAGACGTGCGGCGTGGCGGCGCCATAGCCTTCCTCCGCGGGATCTCCGAAGTTATCCCCTTCGGGGATGATCCCGTAGTTGAAGGAGAAGCCGTCCGCCGGGGTGTTCTCACCCGTGTGCTCGATGGTGAAGTCGAACCGCGCGCTCCAGCCTGCGGAGGCGTCGAAGCTCGGCAGAATGAATGATGCCGCCGTGCTGTTCGTCCCTGCCTGGGTCATGCGCAAGACGCCGCCCTGGATGGAGTTGGTCCCGTCGTTACTCGCGATGATGGAGCCATCGCCCAGATCGGTGGCGCCGTCGGCGAACCCATCGAAGTTCTGCTCGTAGTAAGGACCGCCGCCACCGCCATCGCCGCTACCGGCGGCCCAGCGAATGGAATTGACTAGCAGGGTCTTGCCTGCATCCGTTAGGCTATCAAAGGTTGCATCTGTCATGGGGAAGGCGACCCGGCGGGCGGGCGAGACGTTGTCCGTCACCCCGGCCCCGGCAGCCACTTCGCCGCCGGCCTCGGTGACAAAGAGCATGGCGAGGCCATCGATGCTGCCTCCCGCCGCCGTGCCCAC
>JANQJH010000164.1 GCA_028281705.1 Verrucomicrobiales bacterium | reverse complement strand
TTCATCTCTACGAGGCGCTTCTGGCTCACTGGGCATCGTTCGATCTTGGCGAGGCGCTTCGCCGTGCCGAGGGAATCCCTTGGATCCAAGGGCGGGTGTTCGGATTGGAGGGCGTCTTTCGAGTTTGGATGGAGAACGATCTCGGCGCAGCTTTGGCAGCCGTTTCAAATGCTAAGGTAGGCTATCGTTCGAGAGAGACGATTCGCCAATCAGCCTCCCATGCGTTGGTCGCATCCAATCCTGAAGCGGTGGCGGCACATTTGGCAACGATGGAACGTGGAACCGCGCGCGATAAATTGTTAGAAACGTTAGCGTCGGCCTGGCCCTGCGGTGATTCCGATGCGGCTATCCATTGGGCGGCAGGCTTGGAGGACCCGAACGAACGGGACATGGCCGTATCGTCATTCGTTTCTCAGGTCATGAACAGAGATCCAGAAGCTGCCTTGGAGTGGGCTGCCACACTATCCACGCCTAAGAAAAGGGATGAAGCACTTAAGAATGCATTGAGAAGATGGATCTGGGCCGATCGGGCTGCGGCTGAGGATTGGATCGCTTCATCATCGGAGCTTACCGATGAGGACCGCAAGCGGTTGTTGAATCGTTAGCCTCAACGCTCATGCGCAACTTATCAATTGCCGTTACCTGTATCATAGCCCTATCATATTGGCTGTGGAAGCAGAGCTCTGCCTTGCAGGCAGAGCTTGAGAGTCTCAAAAGTCAGCGATCCGGTCTTTCTGAGACATCTTCAAGACATTCAGAGTTCGATCATGAGGACTCCGTCATCCAAATCTCGCGGCCCGCGATGAGCACTATTGAAGAGGCGACATCTGAGTTGAGCAGATATCTATGGGGAAACAGCACAAAGCACGCTTTATTGGGAGATGAGATCTTCAAATTAGAGCAAGATCAGTTGCCAGAGGTGCTTGAAATACTTACTGACGGACCTTTATTTACCAGCAATAAGTTCGGCATTGGAGCCTCCGCCCTTCAAGCGCTTTTCGAACATTGGAGCAGGCTGGATCTTCAGGAAGCGAAGGCGATAGCAGACACTCTGGCTGGTGATTCAAAAACAGTCGCATTGCGAGGAATCCTCATGCACCTAATCGATACTGATCTCGATGCCGCCATCGAACTTGCCTCAAGCCATCCAATCAAGAGCAGGACCGTAGGCATGGGAGAAATGCTAAGTGGACCTGTAATTGCGGAAATCGCCAAGCGCGACCCTCAGAAGGCTGCTGAGTTCGTCAAGAACGGAGATCCCTCTGACGAAATGACATCGGGAATGTTCACGGTTACCCGGATCTGGGCCGAAACCGACCCTCTTGCCGCCCTCGAATGGATTCAACAACAAGCGGATTGGGGAATGAAGAGCATGGTGATTGCAAACGTGCATACCAACTGGGCAAAGAGCGATCCGAAGGCAGCAATCGACTCGGCGCTCTTGCTTGAGGACAGCAATGCACGGGAGGACTCGCTGGGAGCTGTGATTGGGGAATGGGCGCATCAAGACGAGGAAGCGGCTCTAACCTACCTCACCAACGGTCTGCCCGAGTCAGACCGTTCAGTGTCACTGTTTGAAAGAGCTGGGGCATTCTTTTGCCATGCTAGTCTAGACTCCGTTTTAGGCGCGGCTCAGCGAATAGATGACATCGAGTTGCGCGAGGGATTCATTAGCAGAGCCGCAGAGCGGCGAAGCGACTACGATGGCAATGCCCTCGAATTGGCCAGTCACTTGCGCGAAGGTGCGCTCAAGGATCGCGTATTTGAAAGCGTGATGAAGAACTGGGTGCAGTTCGATCTCAAAGCTGCGTCAGATTGGTTGGGAGCGATGCAGGATTCTCCCTCCCGAGACGTTGCCGTCCGGGCGCTCACTGATAAGTTGGTAGATTCTGATCCAGAAAGGGCCATCCAGTGGGCAGCTTCGATTGCGAATACGGAACAACGAGAGAAGTCGATCGAATCTCTGGCCGAAGAATGGCTGAAGAATGATAGCGAAACCGCGATTCAATGGATTGAGCAGACAGGTACTCTCTCGCAGACCACGAAGGACCGAATCCTTCGATGAAGCAAAGGCGAAGAATTCGGGACGGGGTACTGCGATAATTTGCCTTTGTGTCGCAGGGGATAGGGACAGAGATTTGGTTGGGTTAGGGACGGAGGACACCAATTGATGATCGATCATCAATCAAGCAGGCCTTGGATCTGTTCCAGGCTACGGACGCCCGCGTGACCGCCACGTTGGGTCACGGCGGCGGCACCGGCGGCGGCGGCCCAGCGGCCTGCCTCGGCGAGCGGGAGTCTTTGGTCCAGACCGGCGATGAGTCCGGCGAGGAAGCAGTCGCCGGCACCCGTGGTGTCGACGACTGGGGCGCCGGGATCCAGGGCGGGCAATTCCACGAGGCCCTGGTCGGGGGACTCGAGGATGGCTCCGTGCGCCCCCAATTTGATGCCGAGGATTCCGTGAGGGTTCCACTGGCGCAAGTGGGCCAACATGGACTTGGGGTCAGATTCCTTCGTTTGCCGACGGGCTTCATGCTCCGAGGGGACGTAGATATCGAGGTGGGGCAAGATGCGCTGCAGGCGCTCGGGATTTCCGCCGTCACCAGCGGAATCCATCACGGTTCGGCAGCCCGTGGCCCGGATCTCTTGCAGGACCTCGGGAAGGTCCCGCTCGAGCGCGGGCATGCGACCGAAGTAGCCCAGAATGAAGTAGGACGCCTGGGCGATGACCGGCAGGTCCCGGCGGATGAAGGCGGCGTTGATGGACTTGGTCGCCGTCTTCACGCCCGGCGCGAGAAAACTGCGGGCCCCTTGCTCGTCTACCAGGGCGACGACAGCGGTGGTGGGATCCGAGGGATGGGTGTAGAGCATGGCGGTGTTGAGTCCCTCCTCGACCATCTGCTCCCGGAGGATGATGCCCCAACGATCGTCGCCGACATAGGTCATCACCCCGGTGACGATGCCGAGTCGCTGGAGGGCGAAACCCACGTTGCAGGTGATGCCGCCGCCAGTGGGCTGGATCGGCTCGATGGGCTGGATGCGGTCGGGGCCGATGGGGTTGGAGAGATCGACCGTGAGACAGGGGAGATCGACGACGCAGGAACCGCAGACGATCGCTTTCATGGACGTGGTTGTCTCGGATCGCTGGTCCGAAATCAATCAACTTTGAACGATCGATCGATTGATTGATGAGCGATCGATCGGCTCTCTTCCCTCAATCGTCCTCCGGCGCCGGGGCCTTGGGCCCTTCGTCGGGCGCCAGCCGGACGGGGGGCTGCAGAGGAAGATAGTAGTTCCATTTCCCGCTCTCGAGTTTGGCCACCCGCTGGAGGGGCTCCAAGAGGTCCTGAGGGATGTCGTCGTCATTCTCGACCGGGCCCTCGAATCGGATCTCGTTCTGAGCCACGATGACCAGATAGGCCCTGCCCTTTCTCGTGGACAGCGCCATCGTGGTATTTCCCGTCGTCACGCGAACGACTCGCCCGGTGACCTGGAACCGGTCGGCGAGGACGGCTTCGGGGTGAGAGGGGACCGGCGCCTGTGTGGCGCCGTCGAGAACGACGTCCGTCTTGAGCGGGGCATCGGGACTGTTCCGGTGATAGGTCAATCGCACGTTGGCGCCCACTTCGCTGCGTTTGACCAGCATTTCGAGTTGGATCGGAGCGAAGAGGATCTGGTCGTCGAAGTGGGTGATGACGTCGTCCGGCAGCAGGCCTGATTTCTGGGCCGGGCTTCCCTTGACGACGATGGCGACCTGCAATCCCGGCTGACTGTCATTGGGTGCGCGCTGTTTGACCCCCACACCGAGGCGGGCCACGGGAATCTTGCCGGGCAATGTGCGGGACTGGGGAACGGCAGAAGAGGGTGCTTGTCCGGGGATATCGGGCGGTACGGGCTGTTCCTCTGCGGCGCGAACGCCGCCGCAGAAGGCCATGGTCAG
>JANQJH010000171.1 GCA_028281705.1 Verrucomicrobiales bacterium | reverse complement strand
GTGATCGTGACGACCTCGAGGAGTTCAATGACACTTACAAGAACTTGTTAGGCGACGACGAGATCCTCACCGATGCGGAGATGAGTGAGTTCAAACACTATCTCGCCACGCTTCATTTTTCACCGAACCCCTATCGCAATCTCGACGGCACCCTAGCCGAGGCGATCGATCTACCGGGTGAAGTGGCCAGCGGGCGATTCGAACTCGAGGCGGGCGAGCCCTTGCCCAAGGGGAATGCCAAGAACGGTTTCGAGCTCTTCAGATCGAGACCGGTCGATGCCTTTGGAGGAAACTCCTGCGCGCGGTGCCATGGGTCCGCCGGGGGTGGCGGTTACTACTTCAGGCGGCCAAATCCGCTTGTTACCCAGATGGACGAATCCACGATCGAAGTGGCGCGGCCACCCAACCTGCGCAGCCTCTATGAAAAGGTAGGCTTTCGTTCCACAGGCGCGAGTCTCACGGGCTTCGGCCTGCTGCACGACGGTTCCATGGACTCCCTCAGCCGCTATCTCACGCAACCGTTGTTCCCCTTGGAGTCAGATCAGCAGGTGGCCGATCTCATCGCCTACATGATCTCGATCAATGGAGACACCTATGACCCTGAATCTCCCGCGATGAGGAATAGTTCGGTCGAGAGGCGCATCAGTATTGCCAATGCCTACGATGTGCATGCCGGTGTCGGGCGTCAGGTGCCGTTGGATTCCTTTCGTCATAATTCGCCGAGTGTTTTTAGTCTCTTTGAGCTGCTGGGTACCGTGAATGACAATCTGGGTGCCTTCGAAGTCGTCGTGCATGCCCGCCATGCCTCGGGTGTTCAGCGATCCTGGTCCTACCATCGATCGACCCAGCGGTTTTTCCCCGATTCGATGCTGGAGAATTCCAACACGAGTGTCGGGCTTCTCCAGCGTGAAGACCTCAGCGGGCTTGTCCTCACGTTGACACCCTACTCTTCAGATGCCACCCACGGCCTTGATCTCGATGGCGATCAGCTTCTGAACTTCGACGAAACCCGGGATCTCGATCCCAATGTCGCCGGGATCCAGAACCCATTCGATCCTAATGTGGCCGACAGCTCCGGCGACAACGGTTCGATGGAGCCGGATGGGATCGCCGACAGTCTCAACGATTTTGATGGCAACGGGATCTCCAATCTCGAAGAGATCCAAACGGGGATGAATCCGCTGGGCCCCGGCCGCCTCAGGGCCAATTCCGACGAAGTCTCACTCAGAATCGTCGAGACGGAGAACCCCGCCGGGTACGCGCTGGAATATGTCACGCGCGCCTTGAATACCTACTCGGTTGAATCCTCGCATGACCTCAAAACTTGGACGCTGGAGAAGCGCTCGACCTACACCGCCCGGGTCTCCGGCACGAATCGCTGGCACGTCCCCTCCGACCCCGATGCAGATCGGCTCGTCTACTACCGTGTTCGCATCTCCGGATATTAGTTAGCAAAGCCGAGCCAGGTGGTGCGGGCACTCCTGTCCGCCTCGATGCGCGCCCAAGTTGGACTGAAGTCCCTGCCACTTTCTTTCTGCGGCGCATCCTCAAGGATGTTGCCGGGAATGTGGAAGGGACTTTAGTCCCTATTTCAATCAAGCAAGGCTCAGGGACTTCAGTCCCTGAGCCTCGCTTTTTGAAACAAAGAACGCGCAGGTGTTCTTCTAATAACTGACGGCACGAAGGATAGCCATCGTCAGCCACGGATCTCGACCACGCCACTCCCGAGAATCTCCTGCAGGGCTTCGTTCCAACCGGCCGGGCCGATCTTCTCGGTGTGGGTCACGCGATTGTCGCCGGTGTAAGGCATGTAGCTCCCATCGTGCCGCCGGATCACGACCGCGTCATCGGCCAGTTGGAGCATCTCGAGATCATTGGGACTATCCCCCAGAGCCACGACGCGAGGAGTCACGGATTGATGCGTGTGATAGAGTTTTAGCAGTTTGCGGCACGCCCGGGCCTTGTTCGTCTCACCGATGACATGATCAAAGCGCCCCCCTTTGATCAACCGAAGACCTTCCTTCTCCAGGAGAGCGCGAAACTGAGCCAGAGCAGTCTCAGAATCATGCCACAAGAGAGGTTCGGATCCCACTCGTTCACCCGCCAGCCGCGCATCTTCGAGAGGCAGTTCGGTGTGCTTGGATATCGTTGATGCATCCCAGTCTCCAAAGCCTTCGAACCGAAATCCATGATCCGCTCGCCACTGACACAATTTCGCCCGCAGTGTCTCATAGGGCGAGGATAACAGAATGCTCTCGTATTCGGATTCCGATTCGGAATCCGTCCCGCCAGAAAAGTAACCCTGGGGAATCACGAGTGCGGCGCCGTTTTCCACAATGTATGGATGGCGGTTGTGCAGCCGCCGTCGAAGACGCTCCACTTCCGGGATGGTCTTGCTCGTGGCGATGATGAGAGGGATCCCCCGGTTCTGCAGCGCCTTCAGAGCCGGCAGGGCCGCGTCAAAGGCATAGGTGTGGTGGCCCAGCAAGGTCCCGTCGAGATCGGTAAAGACGATCATCGAGCCCGAAGGAGGCTCGCAGGGATCGGCGCGGGGAAGAGCGGACATGAGGCGGCGGAGTCTACCATCGAATCCCGTTTAGGCAATGTTTCGCCTGAGATCGTTGCAGGAGGCTACTCCACCAGCGCCCCGTAAACCGCCGCACGAAAGCGCTTCAATGCTTCCCCCGGCGAGGGATAGAGACGCGTCATGAAGATGGCATAGAGTTCGTTCACTGGATCGATCCAAAAATGGGTCGTGTGGTATCCGCCCCAGCCAAAGATCCCCGCTGGCACTTCGCCTCCCTCATCCGCTGCGTCTTTCGCGACGACTCTCGAGACGTCGAAGCCCAGTCCAAAGTGACTGCGTCTCTCTTTCCCCCCATACCCCGGCGTGTTTTCTCCCAACTGATCCGTCAGCATGAGATCCAGGGTCTCGGGGGCGAGAATGGGACGCCCGCGGTCGACTAACATCTGACAAAATCGCCCATAGTCATCCACCGTCGATACCAACCCTTCGCCACCGAGATAGAGGGCACTCTTGGGATCATAGTAGAGTTCATCTTCAGCCGCGGTTCCGAGCCGGAATCCTTTTTCTTTCTCATTAACGAAGAGAGGTTGAAACCGCTCGCGGTCGGTTGGCGTGAGATAGAAACGCGTGTCCTTCATCCCCAGAGGACCGAAGATCTCCTTTTCAAAGAAGGCCTCCAAGGATTGGCCCGTCAGCACTTCGATGGCTCTTCCGAGGACCGCCGTGCTCAGGCCATAGGTGTAGCGCTCTCCCGGCTGATGTTCCAGAGGTTTTTTTTCTAACAAATCGATGAGTTCAGCCAGGCTGTTGAGTTCCATCACTTCTTTCCAAGTACCCTCTTCGTGAAATGAGCCGTCATACCCGTAGAACCCCGCCGTATGGGTCAAGAGATGGCGATAAGTAATCGGCGTCGTCATTGGCACGGGATCTCCGCCACCCTTCACCTTGACCCGCAATCGCGCCAACTGAGGAATCGCACGGTCGACGGCGTCGTCCAGCTGAAAGAGCCCGCGTTCGTGCAGGATCATGGCGGCCACGCTCGTCACCGGCTTGGTCATGGACCAGATGGGAAACAAGGTCTCGTCGGTGATCCCGCGATCACCCTCGAACTCGGAATCGACGGCACGATGATAGACCAGTTGCCCTTTTCTCACCACCGTGGCCACGTTCGACAAACAGATCTTCTCATTGATCAACGCCTGCTGCACCGCTTGAATGGCATCGAGCCCGGCTTGCTCGAATCCGTTCCGTGCCGGGGCCCCAAAAAGCGGCGCGGTGCCAGGGAGGGCCAACAGAACTAGCAGAATGGTTAAGCGAAAAGTTCGGATCATCACTTCAAAAAAGCCGAGCCAAGCGATGCGGACACTTTTCTCCGCACATTTTCTGCGACCTCAGTTGCCGGAGGTCATCTCCAAGATTGAGATCCTAACGACTACTCCTGGCCGTAGCCATGCGTCGCCTTCCCATCTTCACCGAGATGGCCCGTGACCCACAAGAGCCCCCGGGTGACCAGTTCGAGATACCGATCATCCGCCACCGTCTCGTTGTAATGCCCAATGGTGGTGCTGAAGGTCTTGGTCTTCTTCGGTCCATACTCGTTTGTCCAGGCAACCACCGCACTCACTTCCTTCGCCTTGGCTTCCGGGTCGGCCGGCTGCCCTCTGCGCTGGCGTGGCTTGACCCACTGCGTGCCGCTGGCCAATGGGTGGGCCGATTCAAACACCTGCACGTTGTTGTAGAGTTCTTCCTTGCCTGTCGTCCAATCGCTCATACCCACCGTGATGGGATGCTCCTTGTCGGTGAACTTGATCTCCAGCGGGAGCTTGGGCCCGTGGCCGGTCGATTGCACGCCAATCATCTCGAACCAACCCGCATTGTCGTCACCGACCTTGACCGGTTTGCGAAAGTCGCCCCAGCGGTAGCTGTGCATCGCGCAGTGTACATTGACCGCCGGCACGCCGTCGCGATGGGCATCGAGAATGCGTTTCACGTAAGCCTTGTCCGTCACGTTGGCGGAACACTCATCATGGAGAATGACGTCGTAGTCTTTCGCCCAGTCGGCCTTTTCGTAGAGCGGAAAAACCGCCTTGGTCGACTTGTCCTCGGTGTACTCGATATCGACCTCGGCCCGGATACGGGCTTCGATGCCCGCCTTGAGAAGGTCTTTCTGCACGGCGTAATCGTGACAGCATCCCCCGGCCACCAGGAGCACGCGGAGTGGCTTGGGCTTGGCATCGGCATCGTCGGTCTTGGGGGCATCATCGGCGGCATGAGCGACGAGCCAGGCACCGAGCGCGAGAAGAGGAATGAGAGTCAGAAGTTTCATGAGATGGATGGATGAACCCCAGTAGACACCAAGGGTTGGAGAAGTCGAGAGGGATCCCCGAGGTCCTCGTGGAACACGGGCGAACCAATCCTCTTGGCCTCCCCCCCCCCAAAAAAACGCCCCCCCTGATCGAAGGTTCGATCAAGAGAGGCGCTCAAGGAAAACAAATCAAACAATCGGGGGAAACCCTTACGTCTTCGGCTTCTTCGATTCGATGAAGGTCTGGTCACCTTCTGACAATTTTGCGATCGGGTAATCCACCTGTTTGCCGTTCTTCAAACGGAGCTTCGCCTTGTCGCCGTTGACCGAGATCAATGCTGCCTGGATGGTTTTCCCTTCCGCATTGGTCCAGGCACGCATCTCGCTGAGGTCCTTGGGACGCTCAGGAAGGCCAAAGCCACGATTCGAGGTCGAACTGCTTTCGTCCACCTTGGCCGAGCGCAGTTCCTTTTTGATCACTTTGTCCACCCCGTCCATCGGGTGCCCGGCGAAGACGAGCTTGCCCGTGGTGTTAAACACCAGGATCTTGGGAATGCCGTTGCCGCCCACGCTGGGACCACGCACTCCCTTGGTGACGGGGAACTTCATCTTGAGATCATCCACCTTTGCCTGCACCTGATCGTTCGTCCCACCCTGGACGTGCGCTCCGATCAATTGCAGCCCCTTTTTTCCATACCGTTTATCCATCTGAACCAGATGGGGCATGGAGGAAATGCAGGGTCCTCAGTTGATGCCCCAGTACTCGATACCCACGACCTTGCCTTTGAGGTCGCTCAATTTCACATCCTCACCGGAGATGAGGTCGCCCAGTTTCCATTCGGACAGCGAGTGGTCGGGCACGTCCGTGGGGTCATTGTCTTGGCCCCAACTGACGCTGGCAAACACACCCAAAGCTGCCGTTCCAGCCAGGATCGTAAGATAGCTTTTCATAGCGCCCCTAGTGTAGGGCGAAATCCCGGGACTGCAACGTCCCGTTCGAGCCCGATCAAGGCGCGGAAAGCGAGGAAACCGTGGTTTTGGCTGCCTCGATGGGCTACAGTGCCCTCCTTATGGCTTCCCTGCGGCTCCTTTCCATTCCCGCCATTCTCGGGCTCGCCCTCACCGGGCTTCAGGCGGACCCCCCAGAACTCATCTGGAGTCATTCTCGATCCCTCATGGATGAGCCGTTTGAGCTCTCGCTGACGACAGATCCCCCCGACGCCGAGATCCGCTACACCCTGGACGCCTCCTTTCCCTCACCTGACCACGGAGAACGCTACACCGGGCCGCTCCAGATTGACAAAACCACCATCGTCCGCGCGATGGCGACCAATGCCCTGGGCGAGAGCACCGTCGTGGAGACCCAGAGTTATCTTTACGTCGATCAGGTAGCCCAACAGGAGGCCTATCCCGATGGCTATGTCAGGGAGATCATCTCGGGCCGCAATGGGCCGGCGCGCCCACACACCTTTGACTGGGCCATGGATCCCGAAGTGCTCGACGACCCGGCTAACGGAGACCTCGCTTCCCATCTGCTTGAACTCCCCTCACTCTCTCTCGTTATGGCCCTGGACGACTTCAATTTCATCTACAGTCATCACCTGGGTCGGGGCGAAACCTTCGAACGCGCCGCCTCGGTGGAATTGATATACCCTGACACTGCTGCCTATGCCGATTTCGACGGAATCCAAATCGACTGCGGGATACGCATGCAAGGCGGCGGCGCCGGTGATCAAGCCCGCAAGAAATCCTTTCGCCTTCTCTTCAAGAAGATCTATGGCAAAGGCACGCTGAACTACCCGCTCTTCGAGAGCGCGGTTCACTTCGGCGGCAACGCAGCGACTTCCTTCGAGGGCGTCGTCCTCCGCGGCGCGGGAAATACCAATTGGTCGAAAGACGACGCCTGGAAGCACGAACCGAGTACCTATCTCAGGGATCCTTTGGTGCGAGACTCACAGATTGCCATCAGTGGGATCGGTTCCCGCAGTATCTTCGTTCATCTCTACATCAACGGCTACTACTTCGGCCTCTACAACATCGCCGAGCGTCCCGAGGAGAACTTCATGGCGAGCTACCTCGGCGGTGAGGCCGATGATTACTACGCCATCAATCACGGCGGCAGCCTCGACGGCGATCCTCAGCGGTGGCGGGACACGGTGAGTGCCGCCAGCCTCTCGAACCTGCACAATCCCGCTAACTACGAGGCCATCACCGAGCGTCTCAATATCGACGCCTACTGTGATTACATACTCCTCAATTGGTATGTCGGGATGGGTGATTGGCCCTGGAACAATTTTTTTGGCGGCGTCTCCAATTCTCCGCCGGGAAAACTGCACTTCTTTTGCTGGGATTCGGAGTACGCCTTCTGGACCATTGAAGGTTATCTTCGATCCAACCCCACCGGCTGGGTCAACGCCAATTTTCCCAGAGACGGTGGCACCATCGCCAGCCTGTGGCGTGCCCTCACGGCCAATGATGACTTTGTCATGGCATTCGCTGACCGCGTCTATCGTCACTGCTTCAACGACGGCGCCCTCACCGATGCCAACATGAAGGCGCGCTTTGAACGCCTGGCCGCATTGATCGAGAATCCCATTGTGGCCGAGTCCGCCCGCTGGGGCGACTCCGCCTGGGGGCGTGAGGATGACCCACACACCCGGGCAAACGACTGGATTCCGAACCGGGACGCCGTGCTCGATCTCATCGACGGCAATGTCGAGATCTTTGTCGATGCCCTGCGGGATGAGGGCCTCTATCCCGATCTTGATCCGCCTGCGGTCGTTGCCACCAAGGATGGCAGCGGTTGGGTGATCGCCCTGGAGAATCCCAACCCTACAGGATCCATCTATTACACCCTCAACGGAACCGACCCCCGGCTCGCTGGCGGAACCGTTTCCCCCAGCGCCATCCGCTATGCCGAACCCGTCACTCTTCAAGGTGCGCAAGTCTTGAAGACTCGCGTCATCCAAATGTCACTCTTCGGAGACTCGACATCAAGCCCCCTGCACGAGCACCTCTATCTGGATGAAACCATCGGCTATCCTCTGCGCATCACCGAGGTCATGTATCATCCGGAAACTTCGGAAGCGCTCGAGTTCCTCGAATTGCAAAATGTCAGCGATGCCGTCCTCGATCTCACCGGTTTCTACTTCGAAGGAATTGGCTACTGGTTCAAACCGGGGGCTCAGTTAGGCCCTCGAGAAATTGCGGTGCTCATTCCCAACGACGACCCCAATCTCTTCGCCGAAACCTATCCCGAGGTCACGGTGTTCGACACCTACAAGCGGCACTTGGGGAACGAAGGGGAAACCATTGCTATCTTTGACGGGCTCGATCGCCCGATCACTGCCATCATCTACGACGATGACGGGGAGCAGTCCTGGCCCACCGAAGCAGACGGCGGCGGGTATTCGCTCGAAGCAGTCGACCGGATCTCGCCCGCCACTGACGCCGGTCAATGGCGGGCGAGTCTGAATCCCGGTGGCACTCCGGGATTCGTCGCCAACATCGTTTTGGGCATGGACTCCGATCTTGACGGCTTTGACGACGACGCCGAGGCCCTCGCGGGCACGGACCCCTCGGATCCCCACAGTTTCCTCAGACTCGAGGTAATCCGTTTGGGTGCCACGACGATCGGTTTCTCGTTTCCTGGAGTCGCCGATCGCCGCTACACCCTTCAGTACCGGGAGACCCTCTCCCCTGAGGGCTCCTGGACCGCTATGGCAACGTTTCCCGCCCTGCCGGAGGATGGACCTCGAACGCACGAGGAACTCCTCTCCGACGAGAGCATCAGGGGTTTCTATCGGCTCGTCGTGGAAACGGACTGACAAGCCGACGATTGCATGAACAATTGCTAACGGGCGGCCACCGTGGTTACCTTCTTCAGGGCCGCCATCCCGCGCTGCTGATAGGCCATTCGCGTGCGAAAGCCGACGTCGGACGCCACCTTATCAATCGCACCTCTGACAAAGCGTCCGAGCTGCTCCTTGGCAATGGTCTCGGAGGCATCCTTCCCATCCGTCTCGGGAGCCATGGCCATTTCGAGATTGTGCATCGTCTCCGGACTCAAGATCTCGGCACGATGGACGAACACCCGGGTCAACTCCGTCGGCTTGGGCGAAATCTCCAGAGGGAGAATTTCGTCAATGAGGCCCTGCGGCGCAATGGAGAAGACGCGTTGGCCAGGCTCCTCGTACCATTGTTCGTCCCAGGTCGCGATCATGGCCTTGGCCTCGGCTGATGTCAGACCGGCGTCAATGAGGGCCGAGGCCATGGAGTGCTTGAGTTCTTCGATCGATGCCTCACGGGAAGCGCGGGCTTCATGCTGGTTGAACTGAAACTCTTCGGCCACCGGATCGGCGTCCCGATCGCGCGGAGCAAATCCCGGAAGTTTCTTCCAGATGATGGCCTCCGGTGAACTTTGCAGAGCCCAGACGTGTTTGACTCCGTGGTCCACATTGTAGTGCTTCACGATCAGTTTGCCGTTCCGGTTGAGATAGGGTGTCAATCCACTGGAGTAGGAACCGGCCCCGCGATAGAAAATAAACTTCTCCACTTCCTCAGGAGCTTCCGCCCGCCGGACAAAGGCGGCTTCGGGAACGGCCCGCGCCTCGTAGTAATGATTGTCAGGTTTGGCCGGGTCCACGGGAATCGCCTTCGATAGTCCGCCCGCCTCCGTCGGCGGAATCAGCTCCAACTGGTTCCAATGATTGCGTTTCTTGCCAAATCCCGGAAACCACTCGGTGACGGTGCCACCTTTATAGTCGACCTTCACATCAACGGTCTTCCTTTCGTCAGTGTAGAAATAGATCACGGGTGTCTCCATTCGCGCCGTGGTCGTACTCATCTTGGCAAAGATATTTCCCCGGACGAATCCGGGCAACGCACTGACGCGCCCTCCAGCATGCTGGTACCAGGCCAAGCCGGAGCCATTCGAGGCATGCAAGGTGGTAAACGTCCCCCATTCGTGCGCGCGCACCCCCTTCTCCGTTTCTGGCCGGCTTCCTCCGGCAAATAGGAGCCAGCTCATTCCGAGTAAGAACGCGGCGCAGCACAAGCTCCACCGGCGACGATTCATCAAGGTAATTCTCATTTCAATGGATTGGTTGAAGTTCGCGATTCTGGAACAGAATCAAACTCCGCGATGTCTCATTCCGAGGCAAAAGGTTTGTCGTAAAGAGAATGTAAAGGAAGCGGCAGAGGCCGCGTGACTCCGCCCATCCATACTGACCGGCGAAACGCCGGTCTCACACTGTCTCACCTTCCAAATAAGCGTAACCCAGTAATGCGGACGCTCCTGTCTGCCCGGTCTGTGTCCTTCCGAATAACCGAGGGACTGAAGTCCCTCCCACTTTCCTGGAGCCTTCGAGAATACGCCATTTTAAGAATGTGGCAGGGGCTTCAGTCCCTGAATAGGAAGCTCATATCGACGCAACAAATCTCATCTTTCCAAATAGGCGTAACCCGGTGATGCGGACGCTTCTGTCCGTCCGGTCTGTGTCCTTCCGAATAACCGAGGGACTGAAGTCCCTCCCACTTTCTTGGAGCCTTCGAGAATACGTCACTTTAAGAATGTGGCAGGGACTTCAGTCCCTGAATAGGAAGCTCATATCGACGCAACAAGTCCCATCCATCGTGGCCGGCGAGACGCCGGTCTCACGTTTAGGCGATGACCTTGTGGATCGGCTCGGCGCCCTCGACACCGACGAGTTTCTGATCGAGTCCTCCGTAGAAAAAACTGAGATTATCCGGATCGAGACCTAACTGCGTCAAGACGGTGGCGTGGAGATTCTTCACGTGAAAACGATCGCTCACCGCCTTGCTCCCCAGTTCGTCCGTCTCGCCCACGCTGACACCGCCTTTGATCCCGCCGCCGGCCATCCACATGGTGAAGCCGTAGGCGTTGTGGTCGCGTCCCGTTCCCTGGGCGTACTCCGCCGTCGGTTGGCGGCCAAACTCGCCGCCCCAGACGACCAGAGTTTCGTCCAGCAGACCACGCTGTTTCAGGTCCTTGAGGAGACCGGCAATCGGGAGATCGGTCTCACCCGCGTGGAGGTTGTGGTTGTGCTCCAGATCGCCGTGGGCATCCCAGTTGGCGTCATTGTGAGCCCCTCCGGAATAGACCTGAATGAACCGGACCCCGCGCTCGACCAGACGGCGCGCCAGGAGACATTTACGGCCGAACTCCTCCGTTTGCTTGCTCTCCATCCCGTAGAGCCGCTTCACATGATCGGGCTCATCATCGATCGCAATTGCTTCCGGAGCCTTGGCCTGCATCTTGTAGGCCAGCTCATAGCTGGAGATTCGCGCCGCCAAGTCGGTGTTGTCATAACGGCTCTTGAGATGGCCTTGATTCATCTGATTGAGACAATCCAACAAGGTGCGCTGCTCGCCACTCGACATCCCATTGGCGTGCTTCAGATTGAGAATGGGATCGCCTTGGGAACGGAACACCGTCCCCGCATAACTCGCCGGCATGTACCCGCTGGTCCAATTCTTCGCTCCGCTGATGGGTCCCCCCGTTCGATCCAGCATCACCACGTATCCTGGGAGATTCTCATTGGGACTGCCGAGGCCGTAGTTGACCCAGGAACCGAGGGAGGGTTTCCCACTGATGAGCGATCCGGAGTTCATCATCAACATGGCGGAACCGTGGATCGGTGAATCCGCCGTCATCGAGTGGATGAAGGCGATGTCGTCGACACAGCTCGCCAAGTTGGGAAAGAGACTCGAGACCCATTTCCCGGACTGGCCATACTGCTTGAAGTGCCACTTGGGCCCCACGACGCGGCCCTGATTTTTCTTCCCGCCGCGGCCGAAGGTCTTCACGTCAATGGTTTTGCCATCCAGGGGATAGAGCTTTGGCTTGTAATCAAAGGTATCCATGTGGCTCGGACCGCCATACATGAAGAGAAAGATCACGCTCTTGGCCTTGCCCGGAAGGCGGGGATCTTTGGGCATCAAGGGATTGGCCAGCGACGCGGCCTGGGCGTTCCCAAAGAAGCCGTCCTGGCTCAGAAGTCCCGTGAGGGCCACGGAAGCAAAACCGCCCGCCGCCGTATGGAGAAAGTCGCGCCGGGTCCGGCCGCAAAAGTTGTGCGAAGGATTCATCATGGAAACGCGTTGGTTAGGGTGAAGGGACGATGGCTAGTCGAGGAAAAGAAATTCGTTCAAGTTCAGGGCAAGCAAGGCAAAACGCTCCAACGCCTGGTTACGAGACAAGCCGTGCTCGCCGACAAAGGTATCGATCATTTCCAGGCAACGCACCACCTCGGCATCCTCGGGATTGCGTCCCGAGACCAGCTTCAATCCCAGTCGGACCTGATCCGGCGCCGCATCACCCGCTTCTTCGCGCAGGCGTTCGGCCAAGCGGGCCGCGTGGTCATTGACCGCCTTGCTGTTGAGCATGGCCAGCGCCTGGCTCGGCACGATGGTGACGAAGCGCGCGGCGCAGGGCGCATCCGTGTCGGCAAAATCGAAGTCCGTCAGCTCCGGCGGCTTGAGCGAGCGTTTGATGGTGATGTAGACGCTACGGCGCGCCTCG
>JANQJH010000070.1 GCA_028281705.1 Verrucomicrobiales bacterium | reverse complement strand
CTGACGGGCCCCAGCGGGGGCGCGGTCGGTTGCGGGAGGTGCGGACGAGGATGTGTGAGGAGGCTCTGTGGAACATTTTTTCTGTCCGGGACCGAGAATTCAGGCCTGGCGTTGGCGTTCCACAGAGCGTGCTCTAGCATCACTCCGCCCGGGGAATTGCTAGCAGAATCCTTGAACGGGGGAGGTGATCCAAAAGTGTTTACAATTTCGAAGAAATCTTCAAAAATAGAGACGGAACGGCTTGCAAATTGTCGCGGAATCTGACAATCCTGTCAGCAATGAAAAGCAAAACTGGAAAGAGGGTGAGTCGGTCATCCGATCAGCGCTCGAAGAATCGGCAGGAGATGAAACTCCCCGCCGATGTTCCAGGACTTCGACCCGTTTCCAGCTAAGTTTTATCAGGCTTTTTCATGTCAACCACCGTCGTTTTTCCAAGAGAATTTTGCTCAGTTTTTTTGTTAGCTTGGCGTCGTAACGTGCATAAGTGTCTTACAATCAACGTGTTGTCCGTATGAAATCCGCTCTTACTGTTCATCCCAGAGGGAAACTCACGCTCCCTTGGTACCGCCGGATTGGGGGATGCCTGGCGGTGTTGCCGCCGGTGGCGAGGGGGAAGAACGTCTTCGGGAAGAGCGCTCTGCGGACTCAACGGAGACCACTCTATCATCCATGCTACACTGAGAATGGCGAAGCGCTTGATTGGAGGAACTTAGGCTAGCTCGTGTCGCAAGGAATCCGCATGTCCGAATCTCACACTTTGATCTGGAAACAGATTGAATCGCTGATCGCGGCGCGAGTCAGCCGGGACACGATGGAGAGGTGGTTCTCTAACATCGACCTATTCCGGGTCGATGACACGGATATCGTGCTAGAGGCGCCCAACCAGATTTATCAATTCTGGATTGAGACCAACTATCTGCCCGTGCTGTCGGATGCCATCGAAACCGTGTTGGGCGGCCGGCGGCGATTGGCCTTCCAATTTCGAGAGCGGGACCCCTTGTCGGAAAAGCCGGAGAAGAGATTGCCTCAGGCGGTATCGCCTGTCAAGAAACGTGTGGCCCGGAAAAAGCCGAAGCGGAGTGAAGAGGTGGCCGCCTCGGTGGGGCTCAACTATCGCTACCGTTTCGAGTCCTTCGTCGTGGGCTCAAACAACGAGTTTGCCCATGCGGCCTGTGCCGCGGTGGCGGAGAAACCGGGGCGAACCTACAACCCGCTGTTTATCTATGGTGGAGCCGGGCTGGGCAAGACGCATCTCATGCATGGGCTGGGACATGAGATTCTCAAGGCGCGTCCGGGCGCGAATGTGGTCTACATCACGAGCGAGCAGTTTACCAACGAATTCATCGAGGCGATCGGAGATTCGTCCTTGGTAAAATTCCGGCAACGTTACCGGGCTGCCGATGTATTGCTCATCGATGACATCCAATTCTTTGCCGGCAAGGAACGCTCGCAGGAGGAGTTCTTCCACACCTTCAACGCGCTTTGCGATTCCAATGGAAAACAGATTGTGATGAGTTCCGATCTGCCGGCAAGCAAGATCAAGAATCTGGAGAAGAGACTTGTCTCGCGCTTTGAGTGGGGATTGACGGCCGAGCTGGCGGCGCCGGACACGGAGACGCGAATCGCGATTCTGAAGCGCAAAGCCAAGGAGTGGCGGGTCAAGTTGGATTGCGATATCATTGAGTTTGTCGCGGAGCGGATTCGAAACAATGTGCGTCGATTGGAGGGCGCCCTCATTCGACTGGCCTCCTATGGTTCGATGAACAAGGGCGAACTCGATCTGAAGAATGCGGAGAGGCTTCTCGTCGATTTTCTCGGAGACGAAGGGGGCAAGGAAGTCACCATTCCGGAGATTCAAAAGCGGGTGGCGGCCTTTTACGACGTGCGGCAGAGTGATCTTCTGGGACGCAAGCGCCCGGCTCAGATTGCCATGGCTCGCCAGGTGGCAATGTATTTTTCCCGGGAGCTCACGGGGGCCTCCTACCAGGAGATCGGGGACGCCTTCGGCGGGCGGGATCACGGGACGGTGATGCATGCCTGTCGCCGGGTGGCGGGGAAATGCCGCGAACTGGAGAAGGTGCGGCGGCAGGTCGACCACCTCCACGGGGAGTTGACGGAGCCGGTTGACCGGTAGGGAGTTCGATCGTTCGTTGTTAGGAGGCCGCCTCATGCCTTGGAAGGAGCTTTGGGGAGTCCCCGGGGCGAATTCGCATGTTGCCAAACGGTACGGCTTCCTCTATAGGACTAGCCCACTCCCGTACAGGAACAGTAGGCCTTCTGAAAAACTATGAAGTTTAGGATTACTAAAGAGCACTTTCTCAATGGACTGCAGCAGGTCCAACACGTGGTCAGCACTCGAACCACTCTGCCCATACTCTCGAATGTGCTCGTGGAGGCCAGCGACGGCCAGTTGCGCCTGACGACGAATGATCTCGACGTCGGCGTCTGTGCCCAGGTGAGCGCCACTGTGGAAGAAGAGGGCGCCACGACCTTGCCTGCTCGCCGGCTGGTCAACATCGTCAAGGAGCTCCCCGCGAGCGAGGTGGAGGTGGAAGTGGATGCCGACCACGTGGCTTCGATCACCTGCGGTCCCAGCTATTTCAAGATTTTGGGGCTGACGCACGAGGAATTTCCCGCCTTGCCTAACTTTGAAAATGCCAAGGAGTTCAAGTTTCCTCAGGGCGACCTGCGGGACAGCCTGAAGAAGACTTCCTACGCGATTTCGACGGATGAGACCCGCTACGTGCTCAACGGAGTCTACTTTTCGTTTGAGAACAACACCCTGATCATGGTGGCGACGGATGGCCGACGGCTGGCCATGGTGGATCACGAGCTGGAGTTTCCCAAGAGCCACGAGACGTCCGTCATCGTTCCCACGAAAGCGGTCAACGAGCTGCAGCGTTTGCTCGGCGATGCCGGCGAAGTCACGATCGCCATTGCCGAGAACCAGATTGCTTTCAAGTTGGAGAAGCTCATCCTTGTTAGTCGCCTCATCGAGGGTAATTACCCTAACTATCGCCAGGTGATTCCGGAGAAAACTGTTGATCGAATCACTTTGGAACGAGAATCCTTTTTGCAGACGGTGCACCGTGTGTCTCTGCTCACGAGTGACAAGTCGCACTCGCTGAAGCTCGTATTCGGAGAGGACAACATTGATATCATGGCCAACTCCCCCGATATTGGAGAAGCGCGTGAATCACTGGCGGTGCAGCACAAGGGTAATCAGTTCTCCATTGCCTTCAATCCGGAGTTCCTCATGGCGCCCCTGCGCAATCTGGATACGGACGAGGTTTACTTGCATCTCATTGACGAGATGAGCCCGGGAGTCATCAAGATCAACACGTCGTTCCTCTACGTGTTGATGCCCAT
>JANQJH010000059.1 GCA_028281705.1 Verrucomicrobiales bacterium | reverse complement strand
AGCCCGGTCTCCGGTTCAAGCTGCCCTTCGGAATCGACCGCGTCGATCTCGTCAGGGTCAAGAGACAGCAAAAACAGGAATTTGGTTTCGGGACGCCGGGAGCGACCAATCCGACCCAGTTCGCCCGGGACGCGGCGACGCGGAACGAAGAGAAAAACATGATCACCGGAGATCGAAACGAAGCCACGCTGGAGTGGATCATCCAGTATCGGATCGCCAATCCGACGGATTACCTCTTCAAAGTGCGGCGGCCGGAGGAAACGATGCGCGATGTGTCCGAGTCGGTCATGCGGGAAGTGGTGGGCGATCGGACGGTCGATGAAGTCCTCACGGTTGGCCGGCAACAAATCGAATCTGAAGCTCTGGCAAAAATGCAGAATCTGGTGGATTTCTATCAGCTTGGTTTGGAGATCGACCAAGTACAGCTACAGAATGTGAATCCGCCTCCCAAGGTGCAGGCCTCATTCAACGAGGTGAACGAGGCGCAGCAGGAAAAAGAGCAATTGGTCAATGTGGCCCAGGGTGAATACAACAAGGAAGTGCCGCGTGCGCGGGGCAAGGCGGACCAGGATATCAGTCAAGCCCAGGGCTATGCGGCGCAGAGGGTCAACGAGGCGGAAGGTGATGCGAGTCGCTTTCTCGCCGTGTTCGAAGAATACAAGAAGGCGCCAGATGTGACGAAGCGTCGGCTCTACCTCGAGACCATGGAAGACGTCGTTCCGCGCCTGGGGAAAAAGGTAATCATGGACTCCGAGGGGCAACAGATCTTGCCCCTGCTCCAGCTCTCCGGCGAGTCCAAGTAGTCAATAAACTCGAGAACTTCTTCTAACGTAATCTTCTTTACTTTGGTTATGAAACAAGCTGCACTGGCACTAGTCACCGTGATCATCCTCGCTGCCGCAGTGGTGATTTCGGGATCGATTTATACGGTTCACGAAACCGAGCAGGTCATCATCACGGAGTTTGGCAAACGCAAGGGAGACCCCATCACCGAGGCGGGTCTCAAGTTCAAGGTGCCCTTCATTCAAAATGTCAATCGCATCGAGAAGCGTGTCTTGGAATGGGATGGCCGGCCCAACGAAATGCCGACCAAGGACAAGCTCTATATCATGGTGGACACCTTTGCCCGGTGGAGAATCAGTGATTCCCTGAAGTACTTCCTCGCTCTGCGGGACGAACGCAGCGCGCAATCGCGCCTCAACGATATCCTCGGGAGTGAGACGCGCAACGCGGTGGCAAAGCACAATCTCATCGAGATCATCCGCACGACCAAGGATCGCGAAGCGCTTCCCATTGCCGAGGCGTCTGCCCTCGAGGGAGGCGTGGCGGACAAACAGATCAGTCGCCTGGAGCCGATCGCCAAGGGCCGAAGCGTGATCGAGGATGAGATCCAGGAGAACGCCAAGGGGAAGCTGGCCGAGTTCGGCATCGAATTGTTAGACATTCGATTCAAGCGGATCAATTACAATGTGAATGTCCGCAATCGAATCTACGAACGGATGATCAGTGAGAGGGCGCAGATCGCCGAACTCTTTCGCTCGGAAGGGGCGGCCGAGGCGGCGCGCATTCTGGGTAACAAGGAGTTTGAATTGAAAAAGATCGAGTCGGAGGCTTACAAAACGATCCAGACAATCCGGGGGGAGGCCGATGCCAGGGCGACGCAGATTTACGCCGAGGCCTATGATCAGAGTGCCCAGGCCTCTGAGTTTTACGAGTTTCTCAAGACGATGGAGACCTATCAAAAGGTGCTCTCGGACGACACCACGGTGATCCTGTCGACGGATAGCGATCTGTTCAAGTTTCTCAAGGGCATGGCGACGACGGAAGCGACCCAATAGGTTGGTGGCGGCGTCGACTGGAGTCTACTTCAAGGGGAAGTGGACAATGGTGACGAGATCCTTCTCGTCGACGTCCCGCGGATCGTTTTCGTAGGTCTCGAACGGTGCGATTTTTCGGTCCTGCTGGATCACCTTGCCGCGAGCGCGGTGGAAACCGGCGGACCAGGCATTCCCCAGGTGCCGGTAGGCTCCGGTGTGCTTGATGGCGAAGGTCTTGCAGGCCGGGAGCACACCGGAGAGAAATTCCTCGGGAAGGTTTTTGGGGATCTCTTCCAACGGAACGCAGAGGGTGTACTCGGTCATGCCCTTGACGGCGTCCCATTTGTGGTACTGTGAGAAAAACACGCCCGAGGGCCGGATCCCGGGGTTTTCGTCGAGCCATCCCTTGAGCCGAGCCATGTCGTGTTCCATCGCCGGTCCCAGATTGGCCATGGTGCACGGCGTTCGAATGCCGACATAGGAGCGACTGGTGATGTCCTGGGGTGCGTCGAAGAATTCAAGGCGGGACGGGATGGCGCCCGTCTCGAGGGAGTCCTTGAGCATGGCCAGGCCCCGGCTGTAGTCCATGCCAATGAAGGCGGTCATCATGGGGCGGAGAAAGAAAAGAAAAATGGGGAGGGAGGAGGTCATGGACCAGGTGGCCTCCACCCCACCGTCCTTTTCCACCATGGAAAAACTTCCGTCGGCTTGGTTCTTCTGGGGACTGAAGAACTCGAGCCGGAACTCGATGGCATGGGGTTTGTCCTCGGAAACGATGGTCATCTTTCCGGAGCCTGCCACCTTGCCGTCCCAGGCGTACTGGCGGCCATCGTCCGCGTAGGTCAATTGACAACCGGGATCGGTGATGAGCCGGGGCGACCACTTGGGCCATTGGCGGAGATCGCGCACACATTCGTAGACACGTTCGAAGGGAGCGTTGATTTGAATGGACTTGCTGACGTGCATCGTGGGCATGGCGGGAGTGGCGGGTGGCGTTGTTTCGTCGTCATGCTATGCCGAGGAGCCTGGATTGGCCACGTTGAACTGGCGGCATGGCGCGCCGAGCGATTGATTTGAGCTGACAGCGTCCCTGGTACTGAAGATAAAGGAGGCATGAGTGAGAAAACCCTCTCCAATCGTCGGCAGTTCCTCCGTCAACTTTCCGGGGGCGCCGGACTGGTGGCGGCCGCGAGTTCGAGGACGGCCCTGGCCGACAATCATGGCGGCAAGAAACTGGGATACGCGCTGGTTGGTCTGGGCGGGCTGAGCACCAATCAGATCGCTCCCGCCCTGCAAAAGACGAAGCACTGCCGTCTCGCCGGAATCGTCACGGGAACGCCGGAAAAAGAAAAGATCTGGGCGGAGAAATACGGCATTCCGGAGAAGAACATCTACAACTACGAGACTTTCGATAGCATCGCCGACAACGCTGACATTGATGTGGTCTATGTGGTGCTTCCGAATTCGATGCACAAGGAGTACACCATCCGGGCAGCCAAGGCGGGGAAACACGTGTTGTGTGAGAAGCCGATGGCGAATTCCGCCGAAGATTGTGAGGCCATGATCGCCGCCTGCCGATCGGCGGGGAAAAAGTTAGCCATCGGCTATCGCTGCCAGTTCGAGCCGCATCATTTGGAATGCATCCGGCTGGCGCGGGAGAAGACCTTCGGTGACTTGAAGATGATCGATGCCGGCTTTGGGTTTCGTATCGGGAATCCTGACCAATGGCGATTGAAAGGGGCGCCCGCCGGCGGGGGAGCCTTGATGGATGTGGGGATCTATGCCCTTCAGGCTTGCCGCTACCTGACGGGTGAGGAACCCGCGGTAATCTCGGCGACGGAGACGAAGACCGATCCCGTGAAATTCAAGGAGGTCGATGAAACCATCGTCTGGTCCATGACCTTTCCCAGTGGCGTGGTGGCGGCTTGCAGCACGACTTACGCTTTTCGCGGCGTCAATCGGTTCAAGGCCTCGTCAACCAATGGGTGGTTTGGCCTGGAGCCTGGCTACAGCTATGGCGGGATCAAGGGGGAGACGAGCGAGGGCGAACTGCGTTTTGAGGAGATCGATCAATTTGCTGCGGAGATGGACGATTTTGCGCAATGCATTCTGCACAATCGAGAGAGCCGAGTGCCCGGTGAAGAAGGGTTGAAAGATTTGCGGGCGATCGAGGCGATCTACAAATCCATTCGCACGGGGACTTCCGTGAGATTGGGTTAGGGGCTTCGCTGGGGGAGGGAACCGCAGATGAAGCAGATCAGCGCAGATTCTTTTGAGAGGGGGAAGTTGGGCTGACCGCGTCGGAGCGAGTTCTTTTATTGTTGTTTCACCGGAATCCGATTGGGGGCTTGGGGAATCGAAGACGTGGATGCTCGGGGGGTGGGGGTGACGCGCCGCGGGCCTGGTTTGCTGCCGGGTACCTGGCATCGAGCGGCCAGGCGGATCTGCCGCGGCCACGGTTTGCTGGCCGACTTGGGTTGCAAGGGGATGGAGATACTCGTCTGGTGCAGGCCGGCCCGGCTTGTCTGGGGTGTGGCCGTGATGGTGAGTTCGTAGCGGAGTCCGGGCTCGATTTCCCGGCTGGAGACGCGGAATTCCTTGGGATTATTTGGCCGCGGCGTGCCTAACTGAACAGGGGCGATGAAGGAGAGGTCCACTTTCTTCGTCAGCGGCTTCCCCCGATACATGCCGAGATTGGCCAGGGAGGGATTGGCTTGGTAGACTGGAATGGCGTTGGCCTCGACGGGCACTCGGACGACAGCGGGTTCGGCGTCGCTGAGAATCTCGATGTTCCCTTTGATCGCGCCCGGCGTGGGCGGGGTCACTTCGATCTCAAGAGTCGTTTCCTCGCCGCTGGCGAGTTCCATGGCGTGGGCTTTCTTCAAACGCATGCCACGGACGAGCTTGGGCCTGCTGAGATGAACGGTGGGTCCGCCGGGATTCTTCAGCTTGAGCGTGTAAACGTTGGGCGCCCCGACGTGGATATCGCCCAACGCCAGGGAAGCGGGTGCAACCGTGAGTTTGGGAATGGCGTCCCGGGTGATGCCAAACTTCTCTTTGAAGAGCTGGTAGTAATGGCCTGGATTGCTTTTTGATCCGGCCTCGACGTAGTCGCCGATCATGAGTTGGGGGAATTTGCCCGTCTTGATCAGCTTGCGGTTGGTCTCACGAATGATCTGAGAACTCTTGAGGACATGGCTGCTCCAGGGCTCGTGTTTCAGCATCCACTTGGCGTGAACTTCGGTCTCGACAAAGGAGCCGATGGCGGCGCGGACTTCCGTTTCCTTGGCGGCGAGACTGCCCTCGTGAAGGAGATCGGCCAATTGATAATAGGTCTCCGGGTCCTCTCTCCAGACTGGCAGAAGTAGCTTTTGGATTGTTTCCCCCTTGGGATTGAAATGCCCTGGCAGTTGTACCACGGCCAGCTGACTACCGAATTCTTCTTGGATTTTCGTCAGTGTTTCCGTGAGGTGCCGGCAATGCGGACAGGTAAAGTCAAAGAGTCCCACGGCGACATTCTTTGCTGTCTGAGCATCGCCGATGGCGGGGAATTCCTTCGCATTGAGGGTGAACTTGCCGCCGTGAAGCGAGATCATCCGTGGACCCTCGGTCTTCGGTTCCACGATCTTGGTGCCCTGACCTTGGGCGAGGGAAGTGCCGGTGGTGGTAGCTCGCTCCGGGCCAAACGATTGCACGGCGGCCAGGCTTGCGAGCGCGGCGACACTCAGGGCCGGGGCGAAGGCGGGATGGTCGACGAAATGTGTCTTGGCAAGGGGCCGTTTCCAGAGACAGAGGGCTCCCAGGGAGGCCAGCGTATGGGTGACACAGCACCAGGGGCAGAATTGACCCAGGATGAAGACTTGGACACAGACGAACCAGAGGGCGGCGCCCAAGATCATCCAGCGGCAAATGGCGTGCAGGCGGCGGCAACAGCCTCGAAAATCGCTTCCCAGCAGCGTGAGGTAGGTCAAGGCGCCGAAGATACTGACGGGGACGCCAAAGAAATATCCCCACTTACTGGAAAGCACTTCATTGCAGCCGCCACCCTCCGCGCAACCCGCGATGGGGCCGTTGGTGATGGACTTGATGCCCAGATAGAGAGAAATCCCCAGGGCGCCAAAAAGCAAGATGCGGCCCAGCCAGCGAGCCACGAGGATGTAGTCTGAGGGAGGAGAAGGTTCGGGGGATTTTTTCGCCATGGCAGTTGTCAGGGGCTCGAGTCGTCGAGGGCTAAATTAGCATATCTGCGTGGGAGTGGAAGTTTCCAGTCCACCGTGCTGGCTTACTTGCCGTAAACTTCCTTGGGATCGAAGACGCGTTCCCCGACCTCCTGAGTTTCGCCCGAGGCGGCGTCGACCTTGCGGAAGAAGCAGCTCCGGAAACCGGTGTGACAGGCGGCCCCGCCGACTTGCTCCACTTTGACGAGGATGGTGTCGGCATCGCAATCGAAGTAGAGGCCGTGCAGTTTCTGCACGTTGCCGGACTCTTCCCCCTTGCGCCAAAGTTTCTGACGGCTGCGGCTGTAGTAGCATACCCGTCCGGTCTTCAAGGTTTCCGCGTAGGCCTCGGCGTTCATGTAGGCCAACATGAGAACGTCTCCCGTGGCGGAATCCTGGGCAATCGTGGGAATGAGATCGATCTTCTCAAAATTCGGTCCTTCGCTCATAGACGACAGCTATGCGGCATGGCCTCTGGGGACGCAAGAGAAAGGAAGCGATCCTCTCTAGGAGGATTTCACGCTGAGAACGAGCCCGATCTCGACGGCGGCATTGAGAGGCAGGGCGGCGGCACCGAGGGCCACGCGGGCGTGGCGTCCGGCATCGCCGAAGATCTCGATGGCCAGATTGGAGGCGCCGTTGATCACGGCGGGCTGGTCGTGGAAACCGGGGGCACTCTGCACGTAGCCCTGAAGGCTAACCAGGCGCTTCACGCGCTCGAGCGAGCCGAGCGCTCCCTTGATCACGGCCAGACGATTGAGCAGGCAGATGCGCGCGGCCTCCTGGCCCTCTTCGAGACTGACATCGACACCAAGCGTTCCCTTGATGGAACGATCCTCGGAGAATGAGAGCCCTCCTGAGACGTGGAGG
>JANQJH010000056.1 GCA_028281705.1 Verrucomicrobiales bacterium | reverse complement strand
TGCTCCTTGCCGATCTCGCCCATCGTCCAGATGGGGACGACCAGGTCGAGCGACCCCATCAGGTCGTGGTCGGCATAGGCGTCGAGGGTGTCGCGGAGGGTGACCTGATAGCCGGCGTTTTCCAACTCGGGGGCGAAGACTTCGGCACTCTGCCGGGGCGTGTGCCCGTCCCAGCCGCCGAAAACGATCAGTGCATGTTTGGCCATTGAATGAACCTTGTGGGGGTGCAGGTTGGGTGCGAAAAGCCCCGGGCCTCCGTCCGGGACTCAGGTGTGTGTGGCGCAGTTTAGCTCTCGGTGGAGGAGGGGGCAACCGGGAGCGTGTGATACGACAAGTCAGAGACTTTGCAGAAATGTACCACGATAACCCTTGTATAGTTACATGCCGGGTAGCCGCCACAGACTACCAGTTTGAGAAGTTTACATACGTCGAGCTTGCTGATTTCTCCACCTCCCAGGTCGAGCAGTTTGCTCTGAATTGGTTTCGCGAAAAGGAGCAGCTAGCAGAAGGATTCAAGGAGGCAATGAATGATAGGGGCAACAAGGACTTGCGCGATTTGGCGCGAACTCCACTTCTGTTAACCCTGCTATGCCTAAACTACGAGGAAACGCTTAGTTTTCCCAAGCGTCGAATTGAAATATATGAAGAGGCGATAGATGCCCTGTTGAAGAAGTGGGATGCTTCACGCGGAATCAAGCGTGACAAGGTATATCGTAGTCTCTCACTGGGACGTAAGCGCCAATTATTGGAACGGCTCGCTGCCGAATCTTTTGAGAATAGGGAACTCTATTCCAGAAAGCGCATTATTGCGAAGAGGATCGTCAGATTCCTTGAGACGCAGCCACGTTCTGAGGATCTCCTCGAAGCCGACGGCGAGGCTGTGCTTCAAGCCATCGAGGCCCAGCACGGCCTTCTGATCACACGGGCGGTTGGCATCGCATCTTTCTCTCACAAGACTTTTCAGGAGTACTTTACTGCTAGGTATATTCGACATGATCATTCCCGAGGATTCGGCGGAATTGTCCAGAGAAATGGATACGACGACGGTTGGCACGAGGTCCTGATGATGGTCGCAAGCCTCCTAGAGCCGGAAAGTTCAGATCTTCTTTTTGCGGAGTGGAGTGCTGCTGATCAGACTCGGCTAACTTTATCTAGCGCTTTGCGAGGAATCGCAAATTGGATCGGCAAGAATACCGCTCGAGAACGCGGCACCACAAAGGCATTGAAACGTAGCGAATATCTCACCCTCGCTCTCGCTCTCGACCATAGCCTCGATCAGGCGGCCGACAGATCTCGCCAACGCATTATTGGCGTTTCATACGACAAAGCCCTCGACTTTGGTGTTGCTCTCGGCGCTGACGCCGAGAGGTGCCTCGACTTCGCCCTCGCCCGCGCTCTCCGCGTCGCGCTTGACAAGGCCTGCCTCCTCGACAGCACAATAGGCCTCGGCCGCAATCTTAGATTCCAGCTTGAGGGTCACCTCGAACGTGCCCTTGGAGAAGCCCGCGAACTCGACCCGGATCTTGACAAGGCGCTTAGGCGCACCCGGGGTCGCACGCTCGACCGCTCCCTCGACCTTGACCTCGCCCTAGACCGGGCACGCGACATCGCGCTCGACCGCCTGGAGAGAGGCTACATGGAACGCGGGCTTTCTCTTCTCTACCTCACAATAGCACACATCTCGCGGAGGTTTTCTGCAGAAGCTAAGTACGTGATCGCCAAGGCCCGAGACTATGTCGATTCGCACGACTTGAAGCTTGGGTTTGCACTTGAGAGTCTTAGCGTGCCAGCCGAATTCGATGCGATGGCCTGGAATGCCTTCCTGGCCTCTTTTCGTGGGATGCTGAAGAGCCACGCCGATATTGGTCACGGCCTTCGCCTTACCGATCGAGACCACAAAACCCTCTCTCGATACCTGATGAGCCAAAAGCGAATGCTCGAATGCCTCGAGGTCGCCAGCGTCTCTGATCGCCAAGCCATCCGCGACAGCGTACTCTCGCTGCCGGAGGAATCCTGACCTACGGGTCCCCTCACATTCCCGCCTCGGCTTCTCTCCGCTCATGCCCCTTCGCTGAGACTCGCTCCTCCATTCCCTCCGTCTCGTATTGGCCGCGGATCGCCGCGCTGAGCCTGGAGCGACTCCTGCGCCCTTTGTCGTCAGGCAGATAGTTCTCCGCGAATTGGCTAGAGAATGGCCGGACGTTGATCAGTGGAATCGCTTGCTTCGTTCGAGCTGAGCCAACTTATTCTCGATGCGAGCGAGTCTGATTTCGAGTGCCTCTACGATCGTTGATGTGATTGCTAAGAACTCGACTTGTGTGAACCGCTTCTGCGTGCGGGCATGACGAGTTAGGATGATCACGGTGTTGGCCTTTTCGAGTGTCATGTCGTTTGCGTAAAAGTGATGTTAGAAAACGCGCCCCGCCTTGATCAAACGGGACGCGCTGTTCTCTAACACCCTCGACTCGGCAGCGTATCCGAGTCGAGAAACTAGTTAAGTGAGTGATTGCCTCCAATGAGGATCCGTAAAATCCGTCCGCCTCTGCTCCCCGTCTTCGTCATGTTCCTCGACGACGTTGCTTGGCATGAGGTAACGCTCTTCTCTCGGCCAAGTCACCGGCTTGGATGGGTGTGCTGGTCGGTCGACGAGAAGTGCGCTTCGTAGTTCGGACAGGTAAGCGTTTGCTTCGACCAGCGCCTCTTGGCCCTCCTCCAGTTCGGGACCCACGCTCTCGATACGTTTACGGGTAACGGCTCGCACTAACATGCCGTGAAAATCGTCTATCGCAGCCGGTGGAAGGCGTAGGCTGCCGAGGCGCTCCAACTCGGATTCAATGCGAGCAATTTCCGCCTTGGCCTTGTAAATGGCCTCGAGGCGCTACGTTGTCAGCTTGAGTATCTCACGGACTTGCTGGTCGTTGTCATCTTTGACGGCCTGACGAATCACAGCCTGCATCTCATGCTTTTGCTTCTCAGAGAGACCGGGAAGATGGATGCGCTTGATCACCCGCTCAGCCGCCTCGAGTAGGGCCTTTTCCAGCTTCGCGTCCTGATCCTTCGAGGCGAGCCCAAGATTCTGAAGTAGGCTCATCCTGTGAAGACTCCTCTCTTCTTGAGAAACTCAATTATCTAAGGAACCAAAAAGGATGCAACAGTGCCTCGAAGTCGCCGCCGTCTCCGACCGCCAGGCCATCCGGGATAGCGTGCTAACGCTGCCCAACGAATCCTGACCTACCAGTCCTCTCCCATCTGCGCCGATGACCTTCCCATTTCCCATGGTCAGCATCAGAACGAGGCGATCGAGCCCGGAACGGGCACAGCGCGATCGACTCCTTCCTTGCAGATGATGCTCCCGTAGCTACCTCGTGACTCCCTGGCGCTGGTCTGCCGGGCTCCTGGTGCCAATCGGCCGCTGCCCTCCGGGATCTCCGCTCACTCGGTGAGATCGCCTCGAGCCGGATTGGGAGCCGAGCTCACTGCGGCCAACGACTCCCTGGGCGTTCCTCGCTTGCGCGATCCCCAGGTTGGGATCATACTGGGCTCCGCTCCGTGACCATGCGTGCCCTTAGCTCAGCTGGATAGAGCAACGGACTTCTAATCCGTAGGTCGCAGGTTCGAATCCTGCAGGGCATGCCAGCAATATAATGCGGGCTTACAGCTGGAGGCCTCCCACGTCGCTCCTACTCGTCTCGTCTCGCCTGGCCGGATCACCCGGGGCGCTCTGGACGCGGCCCATCCACGAAGGATCTGATCCAATCAAGATGAAGTTCGCGATAACATCGGAGGTCCATCGTGCTCAAGGCCTCCCGATACACCTCGCGGATGGCCTCCTCGGTGACGGCATAGTGATGGCGAGGCTCGAAGGCATCGATCCAGTTGCGATGATCGAGGGCGGGGTCGTGGTCCGTCTCGGGATGGGTGGCGATGGCTTCCAGACTGCGAAGGATGGGATTGGCAAAGATTCTTGGCTTGAGCTTTCGAACTTCCTTGGTGGCATCTTTTTCCAGCTTCGACACGGCCGACGATAGATTCCAGTCGCGGAGTTTGTTTCCCACATACTCGGCACCCGTCTTGGAGGCTTTGGCGCCGATAGAGGGCAGCAAGGCCTTAGCCGCGATCCCCACGCCCAACAGTGGATTGACGAAAGCCACGGCGCCACCAATCAATACCAGGCCGCCGCTGATCTTATTGGTCTCGCTGTCAATCTGATCGGCCAGCTTCTCGAGGGCATCGGCGAAATCCGAGGAACCGGCATCGTGCTCCAGCCGGTCACTCACCATCTTCGAAATCAGCTCCCGCTCCAGGAGTTCCTTTCCTCCGGTTTCATCCGGCAGGTGGAAGAGCCGGGCCTTGGGTAGGGAATTGGTCGCACCGGTGTCTGGCGGCAGGATTCGCTTGGTGTAGATCGCGTGCTTGTCGGGCGAGCCCAGCAGGGGAACAAGAACGTAGTGAGTCTCGTCTTGCTCCAGATGATCGGCCGACGATGCCGTCAAGGCCCCGAACAGCTTGGTGCCGCGGAAGATTTCGCTCACTGAACGTAGCCCCGAGTCCGTGATGGAACGCGCCAGCGCGCCGGCGTCTGAGGCCCCTTCACTGAGTTTCTCGAGGATCTTGTTCACCGCCGGCTCCGTTCTTCAGTGGCACCTTCCGTCTTCGTTTTTGAATCCAACTTCTTCTGCACGGCTTTTGCCAGGGCCTCAGAGTGTTCTTTGGCCTGGTCATCAGGGCACAAGACAAGCAGCACGATGTCGCCGGACTCAAAATACCGGTAGAACTCCAGCTGGGACGTGAGGAATTCGTAGGCCTTCTTGAGTTCCTTGACCTTGCCGGGGTCTCGAAGCTGGTGGCCGAAGATGGCGGCTTCGTTGACCGGTGCATTACAGATCGTCAAGGAGATGGCTTTGAAGTTGGAGGCAAACCCCTCATTCCGGAGATAAAATTTGGAGAACTCTTTCACCGTGTCCGGATCGGAGAAAATGACACGATTCTTTCCCTTGAGAAACGCCGGCTTTCGGACACTGCCAGGCTTCAGGAAGCGTACGCCGGGAGGGAGTTCTTCCTTGGTGAGTAGCAACTCGCTCAATTCCGCGGTGCGGCCGAAGAGAGCCGTGAGCAGTAGTGTGGTGAAAACGATGATGATGCGGGCCATCAGGGAAGAGGTCTGTTAGTAATTGCGGTGTCCGATGGGATGGATCGCTAGAAGAACGAAGTGGAGTTCTATGAGTGGGATGAAGGTTTGTCAATGGATCGGAGCTGACCTCCGGAGAATAGGGACGCAACGGGGTAGACACGAGTGTCCGTATCACTTGGCTCGGCTCATTTTTTGGATGTAGCGGGACGCATGACCGCTCCCAAGGAAGCCTCATTTTCCCTCCCCACCGCTGTCGGCACGGAAAATTGGCCCGCCACATGTCCGGTTTCCCGATCTGCTGGTATTATAGGGTGAATGGACAACGCCTGGGCAAAGCTGAAGAACTATACCGAGCAGCAAGATCAATCTGCCTTTGCCGACTTGGTCCGGGAACACATGGGTTTGGTTTACTCGGCGGCATTTCGACAACTCGGCGATTCCGCAGCAGCAGAAGAGGTCACGCAGACGACCTTCATTCTTCTTGCGGAAAAGGCCAACTCGCTTCAGCCCACCGGTTCACTCGCCGCCTAAG
>JANQJH010000023.1 GCA_028281705.1 Verrucomicrobiales bacterium | reverse complement strand
CTTCTCCGAGAGGTGTTGGGACGCCTTGGCGACCGTGTTTTCCACGGTCAATCCGTGTTTCGCTCGGAGGACCGGGATGGAACCATGTTCGATGAACTCATCAGGCCAGCCGATGCGTTCGACCGGCGTCTGGATGCCCGCGTCGTGCAGGTGCTCGATCACGGCACAGCCAAAGCCGTTGTGCAGGACGTGATCTTCCAAGGTGACGATGACCTTCACGCTCTTGGCGAATCTTTCGATCGTTGCCGTATCGAGGGGCTTGATCCAGCGGGGGTTGATCAGGGCCACGGAGTATCCCTGGTCTTCGAGGACGGCCTTGGCTTTCTCTGCGAGTTCAAACAGGTGGCCCAGTCCCAAGAGGGCGACATCGCTTCCCTCGGCGACCACCTCGGCCTCCCCGATCTTGAGGAGCTGCGGTTCCGCTTTGGGTTTGGCCCCCACGCCGGCACCCCGTGGATAACGAATCGCTGAGGGTCCATCGTCATAATGGGCCATGGTCCAAAGCATGTCGGCGAATTCCTCTTCGTCCTTGGGTTGCATGTGGATGAGATTCGGAATGTGGCGAAGGTAACCGATGTCAAAGAGACCGTGGTGTGTCGGCCCGTCATCGCCCGAGAGGCCCGCGCGATCCATGCAGAGCCGAACGGGGAGCCGTTGAATGGCCATGTCATGAATGATCATGTCGTAGGCGCGCTGCATGAAGGTGGAGTAGATCGTGAGAAAGGGCTTCAAGCCCTGGGCCGCGTGACCACAGGCAAAGAGCGCGGCATGTTCCTCGGCGATTCCGACGTCGAAATAGCGATCGGGGACTTCTTTTTGGAAGTGGGCCAGGCCCGTTCCCCCCGGCATGGCCGCCGTGATGGCGGTGATCTTGGGGTCGAGCTGAGCGTACTTGGCGAGGGATTGCGCGTAGAGCTGTGAGTAGGTTGGCAGGGATGCCGCCGGCGTTTCGCCGGTGTCGACCGCGTAGGCGCCGAGTCCATGGAACTTTCCTGGATTCTTCAGTGCAGGCTCGTAGCCCCGGCCTTTCTCCGTGATGATGTGGAGGACGACTGGTTCGGTCTGGCGTTTGAGGAAGTCCAGGGTGTGGATCAGCGTCGGGATGTCGTGACCATCAATGGGACCGTAATAGCGCACGCCAAACTCCTCGAAGATGACATTCTGCAGCAGAAGATTCTTGGCGCCCTCCTCAACTTTCCGCGCCAGCCGGCGGGCTGATTTCCCGGCGATGCGCTCGAGGAAGGAGGCGGCCTTGTCGTGCAGGTGGGCGTAGGTATCGGTGGTGGCGAGCCGGTTGAAGTACTTCGCGATGGCGCCGACATTTTTGTCGATGGACCACTCGTTGTCGTTCAGGACCACGATCATCCGGTTGGTGTTGGACGCGATGTTGTTCATCGCCTCGAAGGTGGGACCGCAGGTGAAGGCGGCGTCCCCGGCCACGGCGACGATGTGTTCGTCGCCGCTATTGAGGTCGCGTGCCACGGCCATGCCGAGGGCGGCGCTCACGGCGGTGCCCGCGTGGCCGGCACCATAACAATCATGCTCGCTCTCCGTGCGGAGGAGGAATCCATTGAGCCCTTCGTACTGCCGGATGGTGTGAATCTCGTTCCAGCGCCCGGTGAGCATCTTGTGGACGTAGCCCTGATGGCTGACATCGAAGAGGAAGCGATCGCGGGGTGTCTCGAACACCCGGTGGAGAGCGATGGTGAGTTCGACCACCCCGAGATTGGGACCGAGGTGGCCGCCAGTCCGCGAGAGCGAATCGATCAAAATATCCCGGATCGCCTTTGCCAGCTCTGGCAGGCGGTCTTCGGGCAGGGCTTTGACATCTGCTGGGCCGAGGATTGGTGGGGAGAATGGTTTTACGGAATGCTGTTCAGAAGAGTTCATCGTTCACGTCCTCAGCTAAGGGTTCGGAATCGCTTTCGGAGGTCTTTCCGATTGAGGAAATGCGCTGTTTGGCCTCTTCGAGCTTGGTGTGGCAGGCTTCCAGGAGTTTCATGCCGCGGTCGTACTGATTGATGAGATCCGTCAATGGGACGCCTTCCCCCTCCAACGATTCGACGATCGAATCGAGTTGGGACAAGGCTTCCTCAAAGCTCTCTGGGATGGTTTCAGGTTGAGATTCCGCCATAAAATGAGAGCCCAATCATTGGGGCCTCATGGGGAACTGCAACCCTGAAATGTATGGAATCCGCCGGGATGGATCAAACTGCTTAGCTCCCGTCCAACCAGCGCTGTCGATCGGAATAGAAGTAGGCTCTCTCGTTGAGTGGATAAACGTCCTGAAAAGGAAAGTCTTCGGGCAAGAGTCGCCTGTCCATGTCCATGGCCTCCCCGTTCATGATGACCTCGCGCCAATCGGCGTAAGTCCCGCGGGAAATCTCGGTGACCATGTGGCCGTCGACCGAGACGGGCGAGAGAAAGATCCCGGCAAAGCGGCGGCCCATGCCTTCGACGTAGTCATCCAGGGCGCGGTACTGGTCTTGATCCCGGGGGAGCCAGACCGAGGTGCGGTTGGCGTACCAGGCCACGGCCCAGGGAATATCGCTCAGAATCACTTCCTGCTCCGTGGTCCAAGAGTTCAATGCCGCGAGATGAGGCGGGTAGTAGGGTGGCCACACCGCCCGTTCCATCTTTTGAGCCCGGATGCCGTGTTTGAGGTTCTTCGGCATGGGCAAGATCAGCGGGATGGCGCTGATCACGGCGACAATCACCAGATGGCCCTGGGTCACCACAGGGTGATTGGTCTCAAACCCAATCCGGTTCCACACCACCGTGAGGAAGGCCAGCCCGTAGGCTGCCATGATGGGAGAGAACAGGATGTGCAGCTGATTGGCGTCGAGATTGCGGGCGTCCGTCGCGAAGGTGGGCAGACCGTAGATCGTCATCCCGAGAACCGCGAAGAGCCACATGGAGAGGATGCACCAGCGGAAATGGGCGATCTCCGGCCGCTTGAAGGGATGGAGAAGACTGAGGAAAAAGAGGGGCGCGACGACCACGGCACCGAGGTGCTTGTAGAGGTCCTCGAGCTGGATGATGGAGTTGACCATCAGCTTACTGAAGAGACCCTCCGTGTTGAATCCTTGCTGCTCGGCATCGTAGTTGCGAAAGATGGCGGCGGCGTCGCCCTCAGCCAGTCCCGTCAGGAGCATGTAGCGGCCTGAACCGAGCGGATCTCCGCACACTTGGAGATTTCGATAGCCCCAGGCGGCCACGATGACGGCGAAGATGGAGAAGAGCATGATGGACATCACACCCTTGGGCCGGAAGTAGAAGGCTGAGAAGAGGAGCAGGCCAAAGAAGAGCCACATCGTCAGCCAGTGGGTCAGAGCCAGCAGCCCGAAGAATCCGGCGGCGAGGGCAATCCAGACGAATGGCGGTGTTTCCTCCTGCTGGGTCTCGATGGCCTTGAAGAGAAAGTAGAGGCCAAAGGAGAAGAGAAAGAGCATCAGCATCTGGGGCAGTCCAGACTGGGCGTAGTCCCACATCGTGGCCGAGAGAAGGACGATGAGGGACACGATTCCGGCGATCTTGGTGTCAAAGATCCGCGAGATGAGCAGGTAGGAAATGAAGATGGCGAGGAGGAAGAGGAGGATGGAGACCCCCACGATGACGCGATCGAGAAAATAGACACTGGATCCGCTCTCGGGCGAATACTCCCACTGGCCGCGAAACATGCGGAGCGCGACCGAGTTCAGCAGGGGGTTGAGCGGGGCGTGGTAGACATCCGTGAAATTGGTGGGGGAGACGAGACCATCCAACTCTGCGTCGACCCGGTGCTTGTTCACCTGATAGATCGATAACGGTCGCAAGAATTTGGTGTTGAAGGTCTTATGTTCGGCGATCTCCCTGGCTACCTGGGCTTGATCGATGCCGCGGGCGGTGGTGAGACCGTTGAAGTGGAAAAACAGGTGGTAGACGCTGAGACCGAGGAGGAGGAGGAGGAACAAGACGCGCCGGACAATCATGCCCGAATCGAGTTGTCCGTCCTGAGAGAAGATTTCTGCCATCGTTGGTTGGTGAGAGTGGGCTATCGTGTGACTACGACCATCGAGTATCGGATCTGCTCAATCAATCTTCGGAGTTCTCTTTCAGTTTCCGCTGCAACGTCCGTCGGCTGATGCCGAGGAGTTTGGCTGCCTCCGTCCGATTGTTCCCCGTTTTCTCAAGTGCACGCTCGATGAATCGCTGTTCCATCGTATGCAAATTGAAATCGTCAAGGGGCGCAAGTGCAATTTGCCCTGTGCGAGAGTTGGTGCCGTTACCCTCACCTCGGGCCGCGAGGCGAACCTCCATTGGCAGGTGACGCACCGTCACCCGGTCGCTATTGCACATGACGACACCATGTTCGATCGCCGAGCGCAATTCGCGGACGTTTCCCGGCCAATCGTAGCTCACCAGGGCCTGGAGTGCTTCCCTCGTCAGATCGCGTTCCGGTTTTCCGTTCTCCTTGGCGCAGTCCTTGAGGAATTTTTGACTCAGGGGGATGATGTCGTCCCGGCGTTCCCGAAGAGGCGGCATGGTCAGTTTGATGGTCTTGAGGCGATAGTAGAGATCCTCGCGAAAATCTCCTTTTTCCACCAAGCTCTCCAGGTTCTTGTTGGTCGCGGCCACAATGCGAACGTCGACCTTGATGTCCTGGTTGCCGCCCACCCGTTGGATCGTGCGTTCTCCGAGGACGCGCAGGAGTTTGACCTGAGTCGAGGCATCGATCTCGCCGATCTCATCGAGAAACAGGGTGCCGCCGTTGGCCGCCTCGAAACGGCCGGTGCGCTTCTCATGCGCATTGGTAAAAGCGCCTTTCTCGTGTCCGAAGAGTTCGCTCTCCAAGAGCTGCGGGGAGAGACCGGCGCAATGAACGATGGTTAGTTTGCCCTTGGGACGCCCGCTCAGGTTGTGGATGGCGTGGGCGATGAGTTCCTTGCCCGTGCCGTGCTCACCCTCGATGAGTACGGTCGCCCGCGAGGGCGCGATCTGGCGCACGGTGTCGAAGATCGCCTCCATGGCGGCCGATCGCCCCACGATATTTTCCAGGGCGAAGTTCTTCTCCACCTGTTGCCGGAGCGCGGTGTTCTCCCGCTCCATGTCCCGTCCCCGCAGGGCCCGCTTGATGACGATTTCGAGTTCATCGATGTTGAGCGGTTTGGTGACAAAGTGATAGGCACCTCGTTTCATGGCCTCGACCGCCACGTTGACCGAGCCGTAGGCGGTCATCATGATGGCGATGGGCGGGTGTGGCCGGCTCATGGCGTGCTCGATGAGATCCATGCCGTTTTCCGATCCGAGGCGCAGATCGGTCACCATGAGGTCGATCTGCTCCGATTTGAGGACCTCCTTGGCCCCCGCGATGTCGGCTGCCACGTAGACATCAAACTCGTCTTCCAGGGAAAGCCTCAGCCCGTCGCGGGTGTGCTTTTCATCATCGACGATCAACAAGGTGCCCAGTTCCATCGCGTTTTCTTTTAGCGCAACAAACGGCCTCAATCACGCGCCTTTTCCAGCGTGCGGTCCAGCCTGATGTAGAGACGCTGTCGAATCCAGGCGGGCCGGTCTTCGGCGTGATGGCTCGTGAGGATAAACGTGGTCTCCTTGGATTGAATGTAGGTCTCCAGAACCTCGAACAGCTGTTCTTGCACTTCGCGGTCGAGTCCATCGAAGGGCTCATCGAGAAGGGCGATTCTCGGCCGCGCGACGAGGGCTCTGGCCAGGAGGACGCGGCGCGCCTGACCGTAGGAGAGCGTGCCGAAGGGACGGTCGAGGAAGGCGGAGGCCCGAAAAGTCTCCGCCACGGCGCGCACCTGGTCGCGCTGCCCGTCCGTGACCGGGTTGAAGAGATCGATGGTGGAGAACAGACCGGAGAGGATGACTTCTTCAGCGTCGCGCTCCGGCCGGAACCAGGCATGCATGTCGGGTTGAAAATAGCTCACCTGACGCCGGATTTGGTGTACCGTGAGATCCGCGTCCTGAAAATGGACGACCTGGCCTCCGTGGGCCAGGTGAAGTTCACCCCAAACCAGCCGCATGAAGGAGCTCTTGCCGCATCCATTGGGACCGAGTACGACGGCGTGTTCTCCCTCGTGGAGGACCCACTCGAGATCGCGGATGAGCCGTTGTCCTTCCAGGTAGAGATCCCCTCGGGCCTGGAACAAGATGGCGTCTCGCTTCCAGTTGCCGGGCAGTCGAGAGGCTGCGGCTTTCTCGGAGGGAATGGGCCGAGCCGGTCTCACATCGAGCGTCTGCCAGCCCTCGGTTTCAAGCACGGGCTCGGGACGGTGGGTCGTGAGGACCACCGCTTTGCCCGATTTGGCGAGGGAATCCAGGGTCTTCCATAGCGCCTCGCGGGAAGCGTGATCCAGTCCTTCGGCGAACTCGTCGAGCAAGAGAACCGCGGGGTCCGTGGCCAGCGCCCGAGCGATGAGGACCCGGCGACGCTCTCCCTGGGAGAGTTCGAGAAACGGGCGCTCCCACAAGGCGTGGACGTCCAGCTGCTTCATGACCGCGCTCAAACGATCGCACTCCTCCGGTCGCGGGCGCTGATGGAGGAGATCCGTGTCGAGAAAACCGGTGGCCACCACTTCGGCCGCAGAGAGGTCCCAGTCCTGATGCAGGTAGCGATTCTGGCGGTCGGGATTGAGAAGCGCGATCTTGCCCTTTGCCGCCATGGGACTCCAGGTGACCTCCTCCTCGAGGTGATAGCGGCGCCGTTCGTGCTGACCCGGAGCAGGCCAGAGCGCGCCTGCGAGGACACGAAGCAGACTCGATTTTCCCGCCCCGTTTGGCCCGCGGACCCACCAGCGCTCACCTTGGCGTAGCGTCCAGGGCGGGACGTGGCAGACGGTTTGGCCGCCCAAGGCAATGTCCAGGGCATCGAGAGAAATCAGTTTGCCCGGAGAATCACTCATGCCGCTGCCGTCGTAGACACCTCCCGGCGGGCCCTCTGGGTGTTCTTCCTCATCATCGGGTGAACTCTGCATGCGTCGCCGGGAGAGTCGAGTTTTCTCTGACGGGCGGCCCTTGGGCTAACGGCGGGCCATTGCCGGACGCTAACCAATGCCCGGGAGAAAGAAATTCGTTCTCCTGTTTGACGCCCTCGGGCGAAACCCGTATTTGAAAGACAATCGATCAACACCTCGCCCGCCATGTACCAACTCGAAGGCTCTGTCAAACTCATCAACGATGTCCAAAATTTCCAAAGCGGGTTTTCCAAGCGCGAGTTCGTCGTCACCACGGACGATCAATACCCTCAGGACATCAAATTTGAGTGCGTCAAAGACAAATGTGCTCTCTTGGATTCGGTTAGTCAGGGGCAGCGGGTGAATGTGAGTTTCCGTATTCGGGGGAACGAGTACCAGGGGCGTTACTATGTGAATCTCCAAGTCTACAAGATCGATCCTGTCGGCGGCGGGGGAAGTGGATCACATCCGCAACCCGGTGAGCCGCCCGCCGGAACGGGGGGCGATGGGATCGCTGACGACCCATTCGCCGACGAGAGCAGCCCGTTCTAGCAAAAAGGTAATGCAGGACAGGCGTCCCGCCTGCCCCCGAAAATCACATGTCGACGCCGCGCACCCAACTGAAGTTTTCGATGTCTTCAATGAGTACTTGATCGCCCTTGGCGTTCTCGAGAAACCGGATCTTGGCGGTGACGGGTTTCACCTTCAGCGATGAGACATTCCAGACTCCGGCACTGGTAATGTAGTCGTCGTTCGACTTCTCCAGGTAACCGTAGACGTAACGTTCGGAGTAGGGGACCCGGACGAGGAAACATTCATAGTTGTCGGGATCGGATTCATCGGAGAAATCGTAATTGAGGTAGAACTCGTCGAGGCGTTCCAACAAGACGCGGAAGGAACTGCTGACCGTATCTTTGGTCTCAACAAAGGTATCCCAGTCTTTATCGGCGTAGGTCACAGCGACCTCCCACTGAAGTTTGACGGCGTCCTCGGCATCCTTCTCAAAGACCCAGAATTCCGAGTTCCCGTCCTTGAAAACCACGGTGCCCATAAAAAACTCCCGGCCGCCGGCGAAATGGGGACGGTGATCGACGAAGGCCTTGAACTGGCGGGTGTCCATGGGGTGTTTCCGGTAGTACTTCTGCATCAGGGGAAGCACACGACGCGGCTCCACCACGTGGCGGGCTTTCTGGGCCACGGTTTCTGCAGCGAGAAAGGCTTGAGCCGTCTGGGCGGCCAGCTCCGCCAGCTCGTCGGTGGAGATGGGGTCTTCCAGGGGATCGGCCTCGGCCTCCGCCCGGGTCGCCGTGCCGCGTTGGACCATGATGAGGAGGAGCACGGTGATGACGACGCCGACAAAGACGAGCAAACCCATGCCGAACCGCTGCCAAGCCTGCTTGATCTCGTCGTGGGTCACGGAGCTTACCGATTTCGTGACTTGTTTTCGCAGTTCTTTCTGATCCATGGGCGATAAGCTCTAGACTTACGGAGTGCCGTGCCCTTTGGCAAGCGGAAGGGCCGGGAGGCTGGACGACTTGGGAGAGCGGACGCTCCCGGCTTGAAAATCCCGGGCGGTTTCGCTTTAGTGGGGAAGAGCGGAATTCATCTGTCCCAACCCCATGCCAGCCTCACTCGCCAACCGTGTTCGTGGAGAACAAGTGCCCCTCAATGGGGTGCACCTTCGTCTTCTCGAAGTGATCGTAGACGAAGAGCGCCGGCCGCTGTGGCGTGCCCGATGTTTGCAAACGGGCGACCTCCTCACCGTGGCTCTCGATGGTTTGGTGCAGGTGCCGGTGCCCAACCCCGCCTCAGATCCGGATGACGATTATCTCGGCGAACGCCGGCGATCGCGGCGTCGCCTGCGCTGGAAGCTCGGCGCCGGAAGTGTGGTCATGGCCATCCTGGCTTTTGTTTTTCGTGATCAGCTGATGTCGTGGGCCGAAGCCTTCCGCGCCTACTATCAGGCCAATCGCTGACCGGCCTCGCTGAATTTGGGGGGCAGGATCCCCAATGTGGGAGGGACTTCGTCCCTTCGTTTCGAGGCCGACAGGATGTTCTCACGCCTGGCCAGTCTAGTCTAAACCTATTCGGATACTCCCTAGTTAGGCTTCATCGAGGGGGTATCCCAGTAAGCGCCTCCGCAGGAGATCCAGTGCCCGCTGTGTGGTGCGCCACTTGAAGGTTTCCCGGTCGGTGGGGTAGAAACAAGGTTCCACGTGTGTTTCGGCGCGCTTGCTCGCGAGACCGATGAAGACCGTGCCCACCGGTTTGGCGTCGCTCCCTCCCGTGGGGCCGGCGATGCCGGTGACGCCCAAGGCGTGATCGGCTCCTGAAAGTGTGAGGGCGCCCTCCGCCATTTGCCGGGCCACGGGAGCACTGACCACGCCGTGATCTTCGATCGCTACGGGATCGACGCCGAGCAAGCGGGTCTTGACCTCGTTGGCATAGGTGACATGGGATTCGGCCAGGACGGCGGATGCGCCGGACACATTGGTTAGGCGGTGGGCCAGCATGCCGCCGGTGCAAGACTCGGCGAAGCTGACCCAATGGCCTCGATCAGCCAGGAGCTCGACCACGATTTCCTCGATGGAGCGAAGATCATCGCTCACCAGGTGGTAGGGGTAGACGCGCTGGACGACGGCCTCGGCCTCCTCAAGGGCCTTTTCCTCGCCGAGGCAGCGCAGGTGGACTTCCATGATCTTGGCGCAGTAGCCAATCTCGAGCTGGGGGATCTTGGAGAGCGGCGGTTCGAGGTGTTCGGCCAGTTCGGATTCTCCCAGACCGCAGAATTTCCACTCGCGGCTGGTGACTTTTGAGCGGCCCACGATGGCTCGCAACTGGGGGAGGACATGATCCTCGAACATGGGGTAGAGCTCGCGTGGCGGCCCGGGCAGAAGGAAGAGGTGCGGGTTCCGTTCTGTGCGCGGCAAATAGAGTCCAGGGGCCGTCCCGTAGCCGTTTGGCAAGACGATGGCGCCTTCCGGGACCATGGATTGCCGCCGCCCGCCCTCACCGAAGGGACGGTTCCTCACGGCATAGTATCCCCTGATGTTCTCCGCCACGGAAGCGTCGAAGTGGAGGTCGAGTCCTAGCAGTTTTGCTGTGAGTTCGCGCGTGATGTCGTCACTCGTCGGTCCCAGACCTCCGGTGACGAGAATGATGTCAGCCCGGGGAAAGCGCTCTTCCAGCGTGCGGCCGATGACATCGCCATCGGGAATGCACACTTGGTGTTGGATGCGCAGGCCGGCGTGGAACAATTGTTCCCCGATGTAGCTCAGGTGGGTGTTTACCGTCCGGCCCAAGACCAGTTCGGTGCCTGTATTGATGAGGTCGACGCGCACAGGCCGAGCCTAAAGCAAAGAAGGCAAAACGAAAGGGCGGTTTGCACCGGGCTGGGCCGGTTACTCTTCGCTGCTCGAGGCCGAGGCCTCTTGGGAGAGCTCCTCGCCCGTTTCCCAATCGATGCGCGGCGCGTCTGCCCAGAGATCCTCCAGAGCGTAGCGTCCGCGGAGGTCTTTGTGGAAAATGTGTACCACGACGTCAATGAAATCCAAAACCATCCATTGGCTCTCGGCGATGCCGTCGCGGTGGTTCGCGCGAATGCCGTGCTCGGCGGACAGTTTGCTCACCAGTTCCTCGCGAATCGCCTTGAGATGGGGCAAGGATCCACCGGAACAGACGACGAAGAAATCGCAAAGCTGTGAGAGGCCCCGGAGGTCGAGGATCACGAGGTCGCCTGCTTGTTTCTCATCGGCATAGCGGCTGCAGGTGCAGGCCAACGGAAGGCCCACAAGTTCAGCCGGACTGGTGGTGGTGGTGGTGGATGACATAGTTTTTTGGGTGGGCGACGACGTGGTTAGGGATAGAGGAGGTAGCGTTGGCGATCCCGCCGGAAGCGCTCGTTGGCTGAGCGCCAGGAGTTGATCAATTGCTGGGGAGAGCCCCCGCGCCGCAACGCCTTCTCGAGGCGGTCACTGCCGTAGACTTTGTTGAAAAGGCTCAGACCGGATCCCGAAACGCGGGACAAGAGTCCCCCAGGAACACGGCGATGCAACTCGAAAGTGCAGGCCACATCGATGGCCACGGGATCGACGCCGGAGCGGCGATCCGACACAATCCGGCTTCCATTTCTTCCCACCCGTGTCTGACTCACATAGGGATCGAAACGCGTACCAATGAATCTGTAGGCGTTCATCGTCAGGCTGAATTCGTTGGGATCGACGTCGAGTCCGGCGGCGTACTCGAAGGGATTGGGAGTGCCGATACCGATGTCCACCGGCATGAGTCCGCCGAGGATTCCCGTGGCGGCATAGTAGAAGGGAGAGGATTGCTTGGGGATGTTGGGGGAGGTTGGGTACCAGCGCAGGCCGGTGTCGTCCCAAATCATGTGGCGGTTCCAGCCTCGCATGCGCACGACGTGCAGTTGGGGGCGGCGGGTCACCCAGCCGCGTCCATTGGTCATCATGGCCAATTCACCCGCAGTCATGCCGTGCACATAGGGGACGGGAATCTGGCCGACAAAGGACTGCCATTGCGGATCCAGGGGAGGGCCGAAAATTCCGTGACCGCCTAACGGATTTGGTCGATCCAAAACGACAAAGGGAATCCCGCGCTCCCCACAGGCTTCCATGGCGCGGACCATGGTGCTGATGTAGGTGTAGCTCCGCGAACCGATGTCCTGCAGATCGAAGAGCATCATGTCGATTGGCGCGAGTTGCGCCGGGCTGGGTTTGCGGGTCACGCCGTAGAGGGAGTGGACGGTCAGTCCGGTCACACGGTCTCGCCGTGTGGCAATGTGGTCACCTGCCTTGACCTGGCCCTCGATGCCATGTTCCGGAGCGTAGAGGGCGGTCAGATTGACCTGGGGGGCGTTCTGCAAGACGACTCGCGTCATCTGCCCTCGACGGTTGCGGCTCGTGTGATTGGTGATGAGGCCGACCCGTCTCCCCGCCAGGAGGCGAAATCGTTGCGATTCGAGGACATCGATCCCGAGCATGACGGGGCCGTCTTGGGAGGGGGGCGCTCCACCTGGGGCGGATGGCCGATGAGCGCATGAGAACAAGCAGACGGTGAGGGAGAGAACCGCTAAAAAGCTTTTGAGAATCACAGGCGTCACTGCTAAGTAGCAGCATTCTATGGAAGATAAGTTACTGGGTCAACTCCTCCTCATGGGAATCCCGGGCGCCGAGTTGGATGCAGACACTGCTAGGCGTCTCAAGGCGATTCAACCCGGTGGGTTCATCATCTTCGGCCGCAATATCAAATCGCCTGAGCAGGTTCGAAAACTTCTTGATGACCTGCGCGACCTCAGCGAGGTCGAGCCCCTCTTGACCATCGATCAAGAGGGGGGCCGCGTTTCCCGATTGCGCCTCATTGGCCAAGAGCCGCCGAACGCGCAGGATCTTCGGAAGAAGGGTGATCTCAAACTGATCAAGCGGCACGGCGCCCTAACCGGAGAGCTTCTGCGACTCTTTGGATTCAACCTCGATCTCTGTCCGGTGCTCGACGTTTCCCACGATGACGAAGCCGACAATTCACTCAAGGGACGCTGTTACGGCACGTCGGTGAATGAGGTCATTGAAAAGGCCGCGACCTTCAATCATGCCCTGCGGCGGAAGGGGATCCTCAGTTGCGGCAAACATTTTCCGGGTTATTCCAACGCCGATGTGGATGCCCATCATGAACTGCCCGTCATCACTCGGAGCCAGGAGGCCTTGGAGGCGGAGGAACTGGCGCCTTTTCGGGCCATGCTTCCCGACCTCGATAGCGTGATGGTCTGCCACTCTCACTACACGGCCTACGACGCCGACCGGCCGCGCTGGCCGGCTTCTCTGTCGAAGAACATCATTACCCAGTTGCTTCGCAACCAGTTAGGCTACGATCACGGCCTCGTCATGACGGATGATCTCGACATGGGCGCGATTCTCAATGAAGTCGGCTTCGAGGACGTGATCAAGGAGTGCATTCTCGCGGGGAACGACCTCGCCATGATCTGTCACCGGGTGGAGATGGTGGAGGAGGCCAAGACCTATCTCGCCCAGTTGCCCGAGCAAGTCCTCGATCAGGCCCTCGAGCGTATCCGCCGCGCGAAAGATGGCCTGGCGGCGCCGGCTCCCTTCAGTCTGGAGACCTTTGAATCGATCAACCGTGAGATCTGGGATCTGCGCGTCGCGGTCATGGGAGAGGAACGCGCCCGCGTTCTCAGTGTGGAAGACGGCAAGCGATCGCCGGTGGAGACCTATTGAACCTCCCGGCTCACGCCGATACGGAAATGGAGCCCGGGCGCGGATGCCACATTGGCAGTCTTGACCATGTCCAAGAGGACGGTGGTCCTTTGACTCTCACCGTCGGCCAGCGGCGTGACCAACATGGCCGTTTCGGGGACGTCCAGCGGGTGCCAGGTGCGAAGGTCCTGGGAGAATTCCATCCACGTTTGGAGTCCGCCGAGGTCGAGGCGGCCTTGGTATTCGAGGACGCGCCCGAGATCCGACTGCAGGCGCACTTGTGGTCCTGAGAGGGCGCCCGCGTCTAGCGGATCTGAATTGAAAATGAACTCGAGTTCGTTGCTCAAACCGTCAGCGTCCGGATCGTCCCCGGCTTCATCGCTCAAGCCGAAGCTGGAAAGCCAGAGCGCGTAGGCATCATCGCCGGGTTGGATTCCTGTGTCGGGCGTGACTGATTCGATGGCCGCCATGACTTCGGCGGACTTCGCCGACCGGTAGTCATTGGTGACGAAGAGAACTTCATTTTCAGGAGTCGTGGTATCGAGAACGACGAATCGCCGGCGATTGCCAATGGGCACGCGAAAGGAATCGAGTTCGGGATCGATTCCAGAGAAATGTGAGAACCCCAGTCTCACATTCTCCCGCATCGAATCGGAATCGAGCCCGCCCAGATCAAAGCGGTGGGTCTCGGCAAAGTCTTGCACCAGCCCGTCGAAGCCCTCGGGCTCGGTACTGAGCAGGACCGAGACCACGTCGACCCCTTGATCGTTCTTGCCCCGCAACTCGCCGCGGTCGTGGTCCTGGTAGAATCGGAGTATATCGTGCCCGAACTGAGCACCCTCGAAGCCTCACGTGGATCACCACGGGGCGTAATAATAGAGGATGAGAACTTTCTGCTGAAAATCTGCGAGCGTCGATCGATCCTCGAGGTCTCCGGAGTTGTCGAAAACCGCGAAGTTCAGGTTGGGCGTCAAGTCTCCCGGCGCGGCCTGACCTAGAGACGAGCCGGACACGAGGGTGAGACTGGCGGCGGCCGCGAGGATGGCGCCGAGCGGGGAGAAAACGAAGAAGGGCGGTCGGGCGGGGGACTTCATGTCAATGGGCGTCGTCAGAGGAGAAACGGGGGAGGGACATATTCCTCAATTCTAGGGAATAAGCTCGGTGTTCGTGAATCCCATTTTTCGGACTCATGAATCTGCGTCGCTTTTTTGTTGCGCTGGTCTCTCCCCTCGCCGTCTCGGCGCAGGACTCTTCCTTCGTTCGATCGCTGGTGGAGACGCCTCTGGGCGATGCCGTTGAGGAAGGTACGACACGGGGCTGGCGCGAATCGGCCTGGTTTGGCGCCTTTCAGGCAGAGCACCTTCCTTGGATCTATCACGAGGATCATGGATGGCTCATGTTGGGCGGGGACAGTTCGGTGGAGGTTCTCTATTTCTACGATCCCGTGATGGGCTGGGTTTACACCAATCGTGAAACCTACCCCAAAGTTTACAGTTTCACCCGATCCAGTTGGCTGCTCTTCCACGAGGAAAGCAGCGAGACGGCGAGGCGGTACTACGATTACTCCCCCGAGTCCTGGTTGGATTATCCTACGGAGGTGGAATCCATTCCGTTCACGGTGAACGGGTTCCGCTTTTCGCATGCCACCATCCCGACGCAAGAGATCTTCCGTGGCGGCCCTCCGCGCGATGGAATCCCGGCGATTCTCGAACCGCGGTTCGTCAGTATGGAGACGGCTGATGCGGATTACATGGAGGATGAGGATCTGGTCTTGAGCATCACGGTGAACGAGACGACCCGGGCCTATCCCTATCGGATTCTCAACTGGCACGAGATCGTGAACGACAAGATCGATGACGTGGCCTTCGCCGCGACCTACTGCCCGCTTTGCGGGACGGGCATTGCCTTCAATCGTACGATCAACGGGGTCGAACGCAGCTTTGGGGTCTCCGGCCTGCTCTACCTGGATAATGTGCTCATGTATGACCACCAGTCAGAGAGCCTGTGGTCTCAACTTCTCTTGAAGTCCGTCACCGGTCCGATGTTCCGTACGCGCCTGGAATGGGTCGAAGGCCTCCAGATCACGTGGAAAGCGTGGAAAGAGCGCTATCCCGAGGGCGAAGTGCTCTCGACTGATACGGGGTTCTCCCGCAACTATCACGTCAACCCCTATCAGGGTTACGAAGACATTCCCGATATCCTGCGTCCCGTGGGCGAGATTCGGGATGATTTGGAAATCAAGGATTGGGTTTATGGGATCATTGTGAATGACAAGGGCTATGCCTTGCCCCGCGACCAGATGCCGGATGGTGTCCCGGTGTGTTTCGAATTTGAAGGCAGGCATTTCGAAGCGACCTACACCGAGTCGACCAATGCCATTGTTGTGACCGACAGCGAAACGGGGCAATCGGTGCCGGGGATCTGGTCTTTCTGGTTTTCCTGGCAGGCTTTCTATCGCGATACCGGATTGTGGAAGCCCTGACGAATTTTGACGATTTGTGAAAAGCTGACCATCAGACTCGAGACATGCATTCATCCAAGATTACGACTCTGGCACTGGCCACCTCCCTGGCCTTGGTCACCCACGGCTTGGCTCAGGAGGAGGACATTGATCCCGGCGATCCGCCGGATTTCACCCCGCCAGCGCCGACGCAAACCACGGTGAAGGCCTTTCCCGGCACGCCGGAATCACCAGCAGTCATCGTGAGTCGCGATGGGCGGAAGATGTTGCTCGCCATGCCGACGAGCGCCCGCCTGGATTTTCAGGTGCAGGTATCGCCCGATCTCGAAAACTGGTCGGACGTGCATCGCCGGGATGCGGCACCGGGAAACGGTGCCATCCAGACGTTCATGGTTGATCTCGCAGCCCAGATGGCATTGTTTGCCAGGGTTGTCTGGTTCTAGCCCCCAAACTTAAACCTAACTTGAACTTCAACTTAAACGGATCCCGAAGTTCAAGTTTGGTTGGACCAGATCAGTGGTTGAAGAGGAATTCCTTGGTGTTGACCAAGGCCCAGATGATGTCCTCGTAGACCTGTTGTTCCACCTCTGGAAGCTTGGTTTCTTCTGTCACCGCGGCGAGTTTTTGATCGAGATAGCCGGTGGCGATGGCGAGTTCGTCATTGCTCGGCTGACGGGCGAAAGCGCGGAGGTAGAGAGCGCTGACCTTTTCCGCGGAGGAACGCGTCTTGTCTTTGGTCAGAGCGGCGGCCCGGCCTTCGGTGTGGGTCAGTTTATCCTGAATGCCCTTGCTGTTGAGCAGGTGCAGGCTCTGAGCCAGATTGGCGTCCTGGGTGCGTTCGCACTCGCAAGCGCTGTCCATTTCCGGGCGCCCGAAGACGGTGAGGAAGTAGGACTGAGCGTTGAAGCTATCGTCCGGCAGTTGCACCGCCCGCGTGGAGACGGGCTGGCCGGGAAAGGCCGTGGGTACGTTGGTCAGGTTATCGATCGAGTCTAACAAGACCTCGGCCGTGAGGCGCCGGGGATAGAATCGAGAGTAGTTCTGCTTGTCGTTTTGGTTGTGGGCGTTGGGCAGCGCGCTCAGTTGGTAGGTTTGGGAATTACAGATGGTGCGGACGAGGTTCTTGAGATCAAAGTCGTGTTCCACGAAGTGCCCGGCGAGGGCGTCGAGCAGATCGGGGTTGGTTGCGGGATTGGTCACGCGCATGTCGTCCTCGGGTTCCACCAGAGCGCGCCCGAAGAAATGTTTCCAGTAGCGGTTGACTAACATGCGAGCCAGGAAGGGGTTGTCCTTGGCCGCCATCCATTTGGCGAGTTCGCCTCGTGGGTCCACATCGGGGGCGAGATCCAGCATGGGGGCTCCGAGGGCGGTGGGGCGGATCTTCTCCTTGGTCTTGGGGTGCTCGGCAGTGGCTTGGCCGGGCCGATGAAACACCACCTGCTCACCTGGCTGGAGCCCCGGTTTCTTGCCCACCTGAGAGAAAAAGGCGGAAAAGCCGTAGTAATCTTTCTGGCTCCACTTCTCGTAGGGATGATGGTGGCACTGGGCGCATTGCAGGCGAACCCCGAGAAAGACTTGGGCAATGTCTTGTAACTGTTCCTCCCGCTTGTTGACGGCGCGGAACCAGGCGACCGCCGGGTTGTGACCGATCTCGCCGCTGGCGGCGATGAGTTGTCCCACGAATTGGTCGAAGGGCACATTCTCGTTCAGGCTCTGGCGGATCCAGGCGTGGAAGGCATAGTTACCGCGTTTGTCAGCCGGGGAGCGGCGCTTGTTGCGCAAGATGGCATTCCACTTGTTGGCAAAATAATCGGCGTAGTCGGTGTCTGCCAGGAGTTCGTCAATCCAAAGCGCGCGTTTGTTAGGCGCCGTGCTGGCGTGAAAGGCGCGCGCTTCATCGGGCTCCGGCAGGCGCCCCGCGATATCGAGGGTGACTCGGCGGAGAAAGGTGGCGTCGTCGCAGGGATCGGAAGGCGGCAGGCCGAGCGTCTTGAGCTTGGCGTAGACAAGCTCATCGATGAAGTTGCGCACCGGCGGGAGGGAATCCACGGGAGCGCCCAGGGGAATGGTGGCGCGGAAGACATCGACCAATTCTTGAAAACGGATCATCACCGCGATGTCGCCCGTTTGATCTCCCATGGTGACGAGTCCGCTTTGGCTGACCTCGGCCATGTCTTTCTGATTCGATTCGTATTGCACCACGCGGGTGATGTCGCGCGTGGATCCGTCACTGTAGTAAGCCGTGACCTGGAGCTGCTGCGCCGTGCCGGGACGGGCGATCTGCGACTTGGGATAGACGTCGATGCTCTCGATCACCGGGTCGGAATCCTTTCCATAGGGCATGCCCTGTTCGATCCAGCGAACCAGCGTTTGATATTCGGGAGATTCCTTTTTCATCCGTTCACCGCCGCCGTGCGGGAGTTCTCCGGTGCCCTTGAGGAGCAGGAGGCTGTGGTGGGGAGAGGCGGGAAAGATGCGGCGTCCCCGGGCCTCCTTGATGAGGTAATTGTAGTCTTCTTCCGGTTCAAAGCCTAACAAGGAGAGTTTGAACCCGTTCTGGCCCCCTGATTTGCCGTGGCAGCCGCCGCCGTTACAGCCGAACTTGGTGAAGAGGGGGACGACTTCGTTGGGGAAATTGATCGGTTGGACCTTCTCGACCTCTTGGACGTGGACGTCGGTGGCGGCCTCGAGACCGTCAAGCCTCGCCATGATGGTGGTCGTACCATTCCTTCGCGGCTCGATCTCGCCCGAGGGGGCGATGGCCACGAGGTCTGCTGGATGCGCCGTGAGTTCCACCTCGCGGGTGACGTCCACGATCATCCCGTCCTCAGTGACCGCGGTGACGACGAGTTGCTGGCTGGCATCGGGGCCTAACAAGATGGCTTCGCGGCCTGTGTGAATGCTGAGGTCCGAGTAGGGCGCCCCGATGAGCGCCATCGTGGTGAGGCCGAGAGAGGAGAGAAAAGAAGACAGGAGTCGCATCATAAGACTTCAGGTAGAGCTTGGAAATTGCTGTCGACGAGGTATCGCGGCCGCCCGGTGAGGTCGGGCACGGTCGTTTGATGGGCGTCGATGCCCACATTGTGATAAAGCGTGGCGAACACCTCCTGGAAATGCACCGGCCGATCGTGGGCCTCGCCCCCGAGCCGATCCGTGGCTCCGATGACCTGTCCGGTATTCATCCCGCCGCAGGCGAGCAGCGCGTTGGCCACTCGCGGCCAGTGATCGCGACCGCCCTGGGGGTTGATTTTCGGCGTGCGGCCGAACTCGCCCCAGGCGATGACCGTGGTGTCGTCGGCCATGCCCCGCTCGTGCAGGTCTTCGATGAGGGCGGTGAGCGCCTGGTCGAAGTCGGGAAAGTTCTGTTTGGCATGGCCGAAATTGTTCCCGTGCCAGTCCCAGAAACTGTAGCTCAGGGTCACGACCCTGGCGCCGGCCTCGACCAGCCGGCGGGCGATGAGAAACTGCTCGTTGAGCCGCGGCGCGGCGTCGCCCTGTTCTTTCTCCGTGCCCTTGCCATAGCGCTCACGGACGGCGGGATCCTCCTTTTCCAAATTGAGAGCGTCTAACAAACGGCTTGAGGTGAGAACATCGAAGGCCTGCTGGTTGAAGCTGTCCAGGCCGTGCATCATGCCGCTGTGGTCGAGATCGCGGCGGAATTGGTCGAAACTCTGCAAGAGACTCCGGCGATCTCCCAGGCGCTCCAGCGAAATGCCGTTCAGGGTCATGTCCTTCTTGATCTCGCCAGTGGGATTGAAGGGCGTGTGTCCCATGCCGAGGAAACTGTTCTTTCCGAAGTTGTAGGGCGTGTGCCGCATCTTGGGCGACAAATTGACGTAGGCCGGGGAGACCTGCGTGGGGTCGCCCTGTAGCTTGGATAGGGCGGAACCGAGTTCGGGCCAGCCACCGGGAGGCTGGTTGTTGGGTCCGCGTCCGGTCATGCACTGAAAGGAGGCGTGCTGGCCCACGCTCCCCACGAGTGAATTGATGAAGACGCACTTGTCTGCCATTTTGGCGATTCGCGGCAAGTGTTCGCAGATGCGGATGCCCGGGACGCTGGTCGAGATGGGCTTGAACTCTCCCCGGATTTCAACCGGAGCGTCCATTTTGAGATCGTACATGTCCTGATGCGGCGGGCCGCCCGGCATGTAGATCATGATGATGGCTTTGTGCGAACTCCCCTGGCCCGCGCTGTTCTCGGCCCGGAGCAACTGAGGCAAGTTGAGGCCTCCCAGTCCGAGGGCGCCGATCTTGATGAAGTTGCGTCGGGAAACCTGATCGCAGAATTTCCCTCGGGAGTCGCCGAAAATGTTGAGCATGTCGATCGATCGGGTGGGCGGCCTTAGACCAATTCGGGCATGGGGACGAATTCGCGGTCCACGAGGAAGCGTGGCCGCCCTGAGAGATCGGGAACGGTGGCGGAGGCCACGTCGATTCCCACGTTGTGGTAAAGCGTGGCGAAGACTTCCTGGAAATCGACCGGCCGATCGACGGCTTCACCGCCGAGGCGATCGGTGGCGCCGATGACCTGGCCGTGGTTCATCCCGCCACCGGCGAGGACGGCGGTCGAAACGCGGGGCCAATGATCGCGGCCGCCCTGGGGATTGATCTTGGGAGTGCGTCCAAACTCGCCCCAGACAACGACCGAGACATCCTGATCCAAGCCGCGCTGGTGCAGGTCTTCCACGAGGGCGCTAAGGCCCTGATCGAGCATGGGGAAATCCGTTCGCGAACGGCCGAAATTGTTGCCGTGCCAGTCCCAGCGGCTGAAGGCCAGGGTCACGCAGCGGACCCCAGCTTCCACCAGGCGTCGCGCCATGAGGAACTGATCCAGCCGTTTCCATGGACCGTCGGCGGTGGGTTTTTCCGTGCCCTTGCCGTAGCGTTCGCGGAGTTTGGGATCCTCGTCGTCGAGGTTCAAGGCGTGCGCCAGCTTGCTCGAGGTGAGGACGCCGAAGGCCTCCTGGGTGAAACTGTCCATGCCCGCCATCATCCCGGAGGCGTCTGTCTGCCGGCGAAACTGATCGAAGCTGCGCAAGAGACCCTGACGGTCGTGGAGGCGCTCGATGGAGATTCCGTTGAGGACCATGTCTTCACTGCCGCCCCCGTTGGGCTGGAAGGAGGCGCAGGCGGGTCCGAGGAAGCCGGGTTGACCTGGGTCGCCCCAGGGTTTGTGCGCCGTCTTGGGTGAGAGCCCGACGAACGAGGGGATACCGGTTTGGGCCGTGCCCTGGAGATGGTTGAGGACGGAACCGATGCAGGGCCAGCCGCCAGGGGGAGCGTTGCGGGGAGATCGTCCGCTGAAGCACTGGTGCGGATCGTGACCGCCGTGGGCTCCGACGATGGATCGAATGTAGGTGAGTTTATCGGAGATCTTGGCCAGCTGAGGAAAGAGCTCGCAGATCTCGATTCCCGGGACGTTGGTCTTGATGGGGCGAAACTCGCCGCGAATCTCCGAGGGAGCGTCCATTTTCAGATCGAACATGTCCTGATGCGGGGGACCTCCCGCGAGAAAGATCATGATGACCGACTTCTGCGTCTTGCCGTGGCCCGCTTGGGCTTCGGCATTGAGTAGCTGAGGCAGCGCCAGGCCGCCAAAGCCGAGGGAGCCAATGCGAAGAAAACCGCGCCGTGAGATTCCGTCGCAGAAGCGCTCCTGCGAGTCTGCTTGAATGGTGAGCATGGTGGTGGTGGGGTAGGTGGTGGCCCTGTTTGATCGATGCCGCTCTTCGATCAAGAGCTAGAGAGTTGAACATCAAGCTTTAAGGAATGTTGCGGGAACGGAGATCCCCGGAATAGGGTTTCGGCGTGTGGCGAATGCTGTTTTTCCGAATGCTTCTTCTGTCGATCGCAGCTGCGGTCACGCCTGTGGGAGCGCACCCCAATCACCAGCTCGACTTAACCTACACCACACCCGGTGTGGCTTGGTCGCCGGACGCACTGCCCTTGGGCAACGGTTACTTTGGGACCCTGGTTCTGGGCGGCGTGGCGGAGGATCGGCTTCGGCTGACGGATCCCGCCCTGAGGGATCGAGACGGCGTGCTCCAGCCACTGGGCGACCTCGTGATCCGCACGGGTCACGATCCCCAAGCCGCACGGACCTTTCTTCGCCGGCTCGATTTGCAAACCGCCTCCGTCGAAATCAGCTACCGTGACGGACGCATCCGGCATCGCCGGGAGTATTTTTCCTCCTACCCGGACAGGGTCACGGTGGGCCGATTGCGGGCCATTCGGAAGAAATCGCTCCATCTTTCCATCGCCTGGTCTGATCCCAGAGCGGGATCAGATAGGACGGCGCATGTGGCGTATCTCGCTGATAAAAGGCGCCTCGTGGTGACGGGAGGACTAGGCCCGGGTGGCTCCCGGTTTCGTTCGGAGATCGAGTTTCGCCTCAAGGGCGGTGAGATTTCCGGGGACGGTGATGGGGTTGAGATTCTCGGAGCCGATGAGGTGACCCTCCTGCTCAGCGTGGAAGATCCCACGGGCAAAGAGACGTCATTTCTCGATCGTCTCGAGCACGACGACGCCATCGCGCTCTATCAGCGCCATCTGCCGAGCTATCAGGAGCCCTTTCACTCGATGTATCTCACCCTGGAGGGCGGGGCCAAGACGCAGTTCGCCACGCCCAAGCGTCGTCAGCTCTATGGGGAAAAGCCTGAAGAGGATCCCGGGTTCGAGGAACTCGTCTTTCAGTACGGTCGCTATCTCCTGTTGGCCTCGTCGCGAGAGGCGAGCCCCACGAGCGCGCATGCCCGGGGCATCTGGTGGTACCCGCCTTCGGTGGAGCACGAGTTTCTCAACAACGGTCCCGAGGATCGTCATCCGGGCCTGGTGGGGCTCGTTCATGGCGGTGCGGCTCCTTCTCAGTTGCCGGTGCGGGCGGCGGAGGCGAAAGGTGGATTCACGCTTCCGGACTTGGGACCGTGGCGAGACTCTGGGAACGCGGCGACGGATGGAGTCGTTCGCCTGCTAGAGAGCGCTCAAGAGGGCCAGGGAAACGCGGCCTACGCGCAGTTGCGAGTGCTCTTGCAGAACCAGGTGGGCGACGATCTCTTGGTCGTGGACGACAACCTGGCGGTGAACATGGCTTTGGTCCGCGGAATGACGGATCTGTTTGCCCATGAGACACCGGATGGGGTTTTGCGTTGGGAAACCAGCCTGCCCGAGGCCTGGCCCGATGGCAGCGTCGTCGGTTTGCGGACGCCCAGTTATGAACTGGCATACGTCTGGCAAGGCGGCCGGTTTCTCGAGGGGTATCTCACGCGGCTCGACGATGGTGAATGCCTTCTCATGAGTCAGGTCCCACTGGTCCTCGATCAACCTGGCAGTGAGACGGTGCGGCAGCTCGAGCCCGATCAATCGGGGCTGGTGAGATTCCCCATGGCCGGAGAGGAGACCTGGCGCCTGCGAGCCGTCGAGGAAGAGTGAGGACGGGAGTTGGTAGTTAGTTGGCTCCCCGACCCTGCGGGTCTCATCCCGGAAATAACGAAGGGACTGAAGTCCCTCCCACATTCCAAGAAAGTGGCAGGGACTTT
>JANQJH010000013.1 GCA_028281705.1 Verrucomicrobiales bacterium | reverse complement strand
TCCTGCCACTTTCCAGAATGTGGGAGGGACTTCAGTCCCTCGGTTGTGTGGACGTATTTTGGTCTTTGAGATGACCTCCGGAGAATGAGGACACGCATCAGGCGGACAGGAGCATCACTCATTGACTCGGGGTGGTGAGGCCGCCGAAGCGGGGCGAATTTCCCTTGGAATTCTGGAATCTCTCCCTATGCTTGGGATTCATTAACTTTCCTCATCGCCTAGATAATTGCCATTAGAACCGTCCATTTGCGTCCTGGCTTCGGGGTTTGAAGTCCTCACCATGGCCACGCCCGCGGGGATTGTCATCGTGGGGTGCCTCGTTCTCTTGTCGACCTTCAGTTGGTCCGTGATGCTTTCCAAGCTCTTCATGTTGAGGAAGATGCGCAAGCAGTCGGAGCATTTTCTGGGGATGTTCCGCGGGCAGCAGCATCCGCTGGAACTCTACGAGCTGGGGAACCGCTTTCCCTACGCCCCGCCGTCGCATGTCTATCGCATGGCCTGCACGGAGCTCTCCTATTTTCTCTCCAAAGCTCTGGAACGTCACGGTGGCCAGGTCACGGGGTTTCCCCTCGAACCCAAGGTGTCGCCCTCGCAGATGGAGGCGGTGAATGCGGCGATCGATCGCGCGGTGGGCGAGGCCACGGTACGGATTGAAGACAAGACGACGATTTTGGCCACGGCGGTGAGCGGGGCTCCGTTTCTTGGGCTACTGGGCACTGTCTGGGGTGTGATGGACACGTTCAGCGCGGTGGCGCGGGACTCGGGGGTGGCGAGTTTGCAGTCCATGGCCCCCGGGGTCTCTGCGGCCCTGGTGACCACGGTGGTGGGCCTGCTAGTGGCGATTCCGGCGATGTTTGGTTACAACTTCATCGTCAATCGTATCCGCGTGATGACGGTGCGCCTGGACAATTTTGCGGCTGAATTGCAATCCGTGCTGACCAAGCGTTTCTTGGCGGATCATCTCCACGCCAAGATGTATGCCGATGCGGCCTCTTACTCCATTGCCGATGAGGAGGAGGAAAACGACGATGATGACGATCATGATCGAGATGATGATGACGATGATGCGAACGACGTTGGGAGTGGCACGGCGGATGGGATATCGCTGGGAGATCCATTGCCACCACCGCCCGGGGCGGGCGTGGAAGGGCAAACTCTGCGGGGGTCCGCGGTGTAGTTGAACGAGAGAGCGCCATCAGTTCGAAGAAAATGAGACGAAGCCGAAGCCAGGGACGCAGCCACATGACGACGTTGGCGGAACTCAATGTCACGCCCATGTTGGACCTGGCATTTGTGCTTCTGATCATCTTCATGATCACGGCGCCCCTGTTGGCGAGCCGTGTGGATCTGATCATCCCGACGACCCGGGCCAAGCGGGACGCGGTGGCGGCCGAGGACACGGTGATCATTGAAATGAATAAGGAGGGCCTTTTGGAGTTCGAAGGGCTTGTGATGACGGAAACGGAACTGAGAGCGCGCGTGGCGGAGGAACTGGTGGGCCGGGAGGAACTCGGCGTCTTGATCCGTGCGGACGCCTCGTTGACGTTGGGGACGGTGATGCCGGTCTTGGATCTCCTAAAAGATGAGGGCGTGGTTGACGTCGGATTCATGGCTCGATCTGATCCATAGAGCCATGAGACTGCGTGACACCACACTATCGGCGGCGATCTTCGTGCTCGTGGTCCTGGGGCACGCCGGGGTCGTCGCGGCGATCCTCCTCGGACCGCGCGGTTGCCAGGAGAGTCTCGCCTCGGTCGTACCCTTCGGACCGGAGAGGGATGCTCCGGAAGAGCGTCCGGTCCGGCTCAATCTGACGCTTTCAGATCGCGTGGTGGCCACAGAGCCAGCAATGCCTGCGGGCGGTGACGAGCCTCGTGGTGACGAGGCCCCAGCCGCGTTGGTCGACGAGGAGCCCGCGAGCCGCTTGACCTTTCCGAGTAAGAAGGAGGAGGAGGCCCGGCTGTTGGCCGAAGAACAGGAACGTGAGCGTGAGCGAGAGGCGGCGCGGCGGGCCGAGGAAGAAGCGGCTAAGCGGAGGCTGGAAGAGGAGCGAAAGGCTCGTTTGCTGGCAGATCAGCGAGAAGCGGCGCGATTGGCCGAGGAAGCGACGCGGCTTGAGGAGGAAGAGGCGGCAGAGCGAAAGAGAGCGGAGGCTGAAGCCCTGGCAGAGCGGCGTGAGGCTGAAAGGGTGGCCAAGGAGAAGGCCCTGGCAGAAAGGCGAAAACGCGAGGCCGAGAGGGTGGCCAAGGAGAAGGAAGTGGAGAAGGCCCTGGCAGAAAAGCGAAAACGCGAGGCCGAGAGGGTGGCCCGGGAGAAGGAGGAGGAGCGGTTGCGCCAGGTGGCTGCCCGGCGGGAAAAGAAGAAGAGAGAGGAGGAAGAGGCGGCGCGTCGCCGAGAGGCCGAAGAGGTTGTTAGGCGAATTGAGAAAGCCAAGGTGGTCGCGAGTCAGGCCCCGGCTCCGGAGGTGATCAAGCCCAACCTGGTCGGTGTTTCCGGAAGCGGGGGCGGGGCATCGGCGATTCCAGCCGTGGTCTCGGCGAAACCGGCGAACGGGAGTGGGGAGAAGCCGGCCGTGGCAGACATGGGGGCCTATCGCGCCAGCGTGCAGAAGATGATTCGCAATCGATGGACCATCCCGCGTGGCTTGGTGGTGGAGAACCATCCCGAGGTCGTGGTGCGTATTGATCGCTCAGGGCGGGTGGTCTACTCGCGGAGCAATCGCAAGTCGGGCATCCCGGAGATCGACCGGTCGGCCATCAATGCCGTGCGCATCGGTTCGCGTCTCATACCTCTCCCGCCGGGCTACGAGAAAGACGTTTACGAAGTGACGGTGAAGTTTCAAATCGACTGAAGGCATGATGATGACTGTGAGAGTGTGGAAGGAGATCGGAGGGCTGGTGGCCGCCCTCTTGTTGTTATTGGCTGTCACTCCGGGATTTTCTCAGGATGAGATCGTGGTTCGCGGATCGAGCCGGTTCGATATCGTGATCGGGGCGATCAGTGGATCTTCGGGGCGGGCGGTGAAGGACGATCTGAGCCGAAAGCTTCGCGATTCCGGTTACTTCAACGTGCTCGGGGAGGGCCGGGATGCGTATGCGGTCAGTGGAGGCAGCGACGGCGCCCAGGTGGACGGCGCGCTCACAGGTCCTCAAGGGCAGTCGTTTTTTCGCCGGCGTTATCGGGAGGTGAACCTTCGCGCCAATGTGGCGCAACTGGCGGATGACATCATTGAAGCGGTCGCGGGGGTACCGGGGATCAATGCCTCGAAGATCGTATTCGTGGGGCGGAGCGGCGGCCGGAAGGAGCTCTTTCAATGTGACGTCGATGGCGGCGGGGTGGTGCAATTGACGAGTGACCGGTCTTTTTCCGTTTCGCCCAGCGTCAGTCCGAAGGGCGGGTATGTGGCCTACACGAGTTATGCCAGTGGTTATCCCGATATCTACACGGTGGATCTCGTGAGTCGCCAGCGCCGGCGCATTGTCAGTGCGCCGGGGACCAATGGCGGGGCGGCGATTTCACCGGATGGGGGCCGGATTGCCTGCACCATGAGTTTCTCGGGAAACAAAGAGCTCTACGTCATGGGGCGCAACGGGGGCCGGCCGCGGGCCTTGACCCGCACGGCGGCGAGCGAATCCTCTCCCGCGTGGTCACCGGATGGCTCCGAGATCATCTATTCATCGGACAAGAGCGGGCGGCCCCAGCTGTATCGCATCAACGCCTCCGGAGGCCGTCCCCGGCAGCTTTCGTTAGGCTTTTCCTACTGCACAGAGCCCGCGTGGTCGCCTGACGGGAACCGGCTGGCCTTCTGTGCGCGGGCCGGTGGGATCGTGCTTGTCATTCACGATTTTCGCACGGGGAAGACGCGTCAATTGGGGGCCGGGGAAGATCCCTGCTGGGCGCCGGACTCGAGGCATTTGGCCTATGCGTCCGGGGGATCGCTCTACCGCATGAATGTGGACACGGGAGTGGTCAAGAGGCTACCTGTCCGCGTGCCGGGTATCAGTGAGCCGTCCTGGGGCCGTTAGCGCCGGCGGAGAAGAAACGCCCGTTTTTTTCAGGATGCCGCGCCTCCTCACACTCGCCTGCTTTCTCGTCGTGCTCGGCATCGCCGCCTTTGCGCGGTTTCATGGATTGAGTATTCCGTGGGATCATCCGAGTGATGACGTGGACGCCTTGCTCTATCGTCCCTTTCATCTCGACGAGGCGGTGCAGGGACGGAAGTTGGGCAAGCTGCTGGATGAAGGTGCGTATGAGTACAATCCCAAGGACTTGCACGGCCCGGGGTTGATTTACAGTACCCTGCCTCTGGCGCTTCTTCGCGGCGAAACCTCGGGAGCCGAGCTGACGGATCTGACGCTACGTGCCATTCCGGCGTTCTATGGCGTGGCCTTGCTGGCACTGCTTTGGTTTTGGCGGCGTGAGCTCTCGGCCGGGCCCCTGATCGGCGCGGGACTGCTGGTGGCGGTGAGTCCCATCATGGTTTACTACAGCCGCTATTACATCATGGAGATCCCCATGGTCTTCTGGGTCACGCTGGCGATGCTGGCAGTCTGGCGCTACGTGAAAACGCCAGGTTACGGATGGGCCATTCTCTTTGGGGTGGCGGGCGGTTTGACCCATGCGACGAAGGAGACGGGGGCCATCTCCTTCTTCACCATGAGTGTGACCGGTCTCGGGGTCTTGTGGTGTCACCGGCAGACGGTGGCGACTGCGGGCCGGCACTGGAAACATTTGGGTGCATCGCTGGGGTGCGGTCTCGCGGTCTCCATGCTGTGTTTCAGCGTGTTCCTCCGGGAACCGGGAGCCATTCTCGACAGCGTGCGGACCTATTTTTTGTACTTTGAAAGGGCCGAGGGAAGCGGGCATGAAAAGCCGTGGTTCTACTATCTCAAGCTCTTGGCCTTCAACCGGCAGCCGGAGGGCGGTCCCTTCTGGAGCGAGGGACTCACATTGATCTTGGGTGCCGTGGGGCTGGTGGTCGCCTTTGGACCCGCCGTGCGGCGATTCGGCGACGCCGTGTTTTGGCGTTGGTTCGCCTCCTACACGCTGCTGACGGGCTTCATCTATTCCGTCATCCCTTACAAAACGCCCTGGAGCATGTTGTGCTGGGTCTTTTCTCTCATGCTCCTGGCTGGGCTGGGCTTGGCCTTTCTTCTCAGCTTACGCGGACGATGGCTTGTCATTCCGCTGGTCACGCTGGTGGCGTTTGTCGTGGGAATGGTGAATCTGGTAGAGCAAACGAAGAACAGCCTCACCCGGTTCCGGGCGGACTATCGCAATCCCTTTGTCTACGCCCACACGCCGGCCAAGCTGATCGATCTGGTACGGAACGTGCACGACATGGCGGCCGTGCACCCCGAGGGGAAGGGAATGCGAATGGCCATCTGCGATCCCGATGTCGGCTGGCCTCTGCCGTGGTACTTCCGGGCCTTTCCCAATCTCGGACTGGCGCGGACCTTGCCGAGTGATCCGGATGTGATCCAGGCTCAAGATGTGATCATCGTTTCGCCGATTGAGGACGCGGCGCTGATGGAGATCATCGGCGACACCCACCAATTCGAGACCATGTATGGCATCCGCGATGACTTGAAGATCTACAACTATGTGGAGAACGGCCTCTATGAGAGGTTTCTCGATTCGCGTGGTTGAGCCGGGCGAGTCGCCCTAACGATAACTAACTACCTTTGGTGGCATGTCAGAGATTCATCGATTTGAGCATCACGCCATGGCCACGCCCTGGGTGTTGCGCATCGGTGATGAAGATGCGGACACGGCGGCCTGGGCGGCGCAGGAGGCCTTCACCCTGATCGATCGCTTGGAGGAGGATCTGAGCCGGTTTCAGCCGGTCTCCTATGTGAGCCAGCTGGGACGATTGCGGAAGAATGAGAGTCTCCGGGTCAGCCCGGAAACCTATGAGTGTCTTTTGTTGGCCAAGGCCGTGTGGCAGGAGACCAAGGGGGCTTTCGACGTCACGGTGGTGACTCCGGAGACGGAACTGGGGGAAACGGGTCGGTGGTCGACCCAGATGGATGCCTTCACCTTGTGCCAGGATAGTGTGGTGGAAGTGAATCGGGACCGCGTGCGAATCGATCTTGGTGGTCTTGGCAAGGGGTTCGCCATCGACGAGATCACGCAGTTCTTCAAGGATCAGGAGATTGCCTGCGCCTTCCTCGATGCGGGAGGGAGCACGCTTTTCGCCCTGGGATCCATGCCGGGGGAAACGGATGGTGGATGGCCGGCTTCTTTGGGCCGGCACGGGATGATTGCGTTGGAAGATGGCGCCCTGAGCGCTTCAGGATTTGAGGTCAAGGGGCAGCATGTCATGGATCCGCGAACGGGCCAGCCCGTGGTCACGGATCGCCAGCGCGCTTGGGTACTTGCGGGATCGGCTGCCATCGCGGACGCACTTTCCACAGCGGCCTTGATCATGACAGAGGATGAGATCGCGGACTTCTGCGAAACGCACCCGGACGTTTCGATCATGTTGGCCTGACGAACCCGCCGGCCAACCAACGTGAAACCGGCGTCCCGCCGGTCATTATGCATTGGTTAGCACATCAATCTTGGAGATGACCTCCGGCAAATAGGGACGCAGAGGGGGCGGACAGGAGTGTCCGCATCACTGGGCTCGGCAGTTGCCGATCAATGATAGTTATCGGAAAGATCCAGCGGGATCCATTCCTCAAAAGCCTTTTGCGGGGTGCTCTCAGGGATTGAGGGCTGGGACGCTTGGGGGACGAGTGGTCTGCCCTCTCCGAAGTGCAGGAAGGGGCCGCGATAGACGACGGGAGTGACATCGTTGGCATCCAGGTAGTCTTGCGGCGCCTGCGGGTAAGCCTGATGTACCTGGGCCATCGTGGGCATGGTCGGCAGGGGCGAATCGTCGGGCATTCCGACAAGAAAATAGAAGCCGAGGAGGAAAACGGCGGCCACGGGGGCGAAGGCCCAGCCCTGTGAGCGGGGGTCGGAGAGGTAGGTATTGACCCGCTCCATGAAAAGGCTGAGGGAGGACCGCTTGAGGAGTTCGGCGCGCTGGCGCCGGTGAAATTCGCTGAGGAAGGCGTCAAAGTAGCCCTCGGGAGGCTCCTCGTGTCTCTTGAGCCTCATCAGTTTCCTTACGGTGTCCTCGTCCATGTTCTTCGAGTGAGTAGGTTCCATTCGGTGGCGTTCGTCAACGCCGAAACTCTTCCAGAAAATTTTGTAATTGTCGATGGGCATAGAAGAGGCGCGATCGGACGGTGCCCTGAGAGACGCCGAGTACTTTGCTGATTTCCGCATGAGGTAGCCCTTGAATGTCAAATAGAGTCACAACCGTTCTATGGTCCTCTGACAGCTGTAACATGGCTTCGTTCAATCTTCTTTGGAGTTCATGAATCCCGACTTCCCGGACGGGATCGCTGCCGGAGGTGGCGTCCTGGTAGTCCTGATCCTGGAGTGCGGAGGGACTCATGTCATCGAGACTGAGCTTGCGGTGCCGGCCTCGCTTCTTGAGGAAATTCAGGGTCATGTTGACCGAGATGGAGTAGATCCAGGTGTAGAAGGTGGATTTCCCGCGAAATCGGCGAATGGAACGATAGGCCTTGGCGAACACGTCCTGGAGGACGTCGTGGGTGTCCTCCCGATTGCCCGTCATGTTGTAGATCATGGCGTAGAGCTTGGGACTGTACTTGAGGACGAGATCGTCGAAGGCTTCGGTGTCACCGGCCTGGGAACGCTCTACCAGATCTCTGTCCTGATCGACACGCGGCGTCGATGGTTCCTGTGGCTGCTCTTCAGTCTCCATTCAACGAGAAATCCGCTGACGACAGCGTCTGGGCGAAGTTGGGTGTGACACGCATGATTTCAGTGACTTCGACGCAAGCCAAGCGGGCCGGCTCGAACGGATTCGGGTCGACTCTGCCAGTTTGGACTCCGCTGGCTCGAAACGGCTCAAAATAAATTCGTCAATTTCCGGCTGCGCCTTCCGGCGGCTCGATTGGGGGGAGGGAGGTAACCTAGGCGGTCTCCGAGGGGTGCGCACTTCCGAATTGATCTGGGGTTGATGAAGTCCGGAATCCAACTTAGCAGTGCGCCGATATGAATCCTCCAACGTCCCTTCCCGATCGTCGAAGCTTTCTCAAATCCTCTTCCGCCGGCGTGGCGAGCCTGATTGCGGCGCCCTATGTCGCTCGTGGTCAAGGAGATGCCAGCCCAATCAAGGTGGGCTTGGTCGGGTGCGGCGGCCGGGGATCCGGGGCAGCGGCCCAGGCCTTGAACGCTGATAAGGGGGCCGTCCTGTGGTCCATGGGCGATGCCTTCGAGAGCAACTTGAATGCTTCCCTGAAGCGTTTTCAAGAGGGATCCAAGGGCGAGTCGGGCCAGGTTCAGGTGGCGGATGAGCGCCGTTTTGTCGGGTTGGATGCCTACCGCAAGGTGATCGATAGCGGGGTGGATGTGGTTCTTTTGGCCACCCCTCCGGGTTTCCGTCCGCAGCATCTCCGCGCGGCGGTGGAGGCGGGGAAACACGTTTTTTGCGAGAAGCCGATGGCGGTGGACGCGCCCGGGGTGCGTTCGGTGATGGAATCGGCCCAGATGGCCAAGGCCAAGGGCACTTGCCTGGTCTCCGGTTTTTGCTGGCGTTACAGCAAGTCGCGCCGGGCGGTCTTCGAGCGGGTGCTCGATGGCGATATCGGCGATATCCGTGCCTATCACGCGACCTATTACACCGGTCCGGTGAAGCCCATGCGGCCGGAGAGCGCGCGACCCGGGGGAATGGGCGATGTGGAGTGGCAGGTGCGCAACTGGTACAATTTTTCCTGGCTGGGCGGCGACGGGCTCGTGGAGCAGGCGGTCCATAGCGTGGACAAGGTGTCCTGGGCCATGGGAGATCAACCGCCGATCGCGGCCGTGGCCAATGGAGGCCGGACGCGTCCCAATCACGAGGGGAACATCTTCGATCACTTCAGTGTGATTTACGAGTACCCCAATGGCGTGCTCGGCGCCATGAGTTCGCGTCAGACTCCGAATTGCTTCAATGAAAACGCCGACTACATCGTGGGCACGAACGGACGCTGCGTGATCAATGGAGGCCGGGTCGGCCTGGAGAACGCGCGCGGGAAGAACATGTGGCGTTTCCGTTCGCGGGAGGACAACAATATGTACCAGGAGGAGCATGACACGCTCTTTGCCGCCATTCGCAGCGGGGAGGCTCCCAATGATGGTGATTGGATGGCCACAAGCACCATGCTGGCCATTCTCGGGCGCATGGCGGCTTACACCGGTCAGCGGATCACCTGGGAGGATGCCCTGCAGTCGTCGACGGACCTGGCGCCGGACGATCTCGAGTTTGGCGATTCCTTCGATCCCGGTGGTGTTCCCCAGCCCGGGGTAACCAAGTTTGCGTAGTGCTTTTATTGAATGAATCCGTTGCCCACCCACCCGTCGAATTTGCCGTTTATGAATCGTCTTCTTTCTCGTGTCGCCCTCGGATCGACCTTTGCGATCGTCTCCTCGATCCCGCTCTTCGCCGCTCCGGTCGATTTCCTCACCCAGGTGAAACCGATTCTCGAGTCGGCCTGCGTCAATTGCCATGGACCCGATCAAGCCGATGGCGAACTCCGCCTGGACACCCTGGAATACACGTTGAAAGGGGGCGACAACGGCCCCGCGTTGGTTCCGGGGAAGCCGGATGAGAGCCTGCTCTTCGAATTGGTGACACTGCCGGAAGACGATAGCGAGGTCATGCCTCCGAAGGGCGAGACGCTGGCGTCGAGCCAGATCGCCGTTCTCAAACAGTGGATCGAGGACGGCGCCAAGTGGCCGGACGGCGTGGTGCTGGAGAGCGTGCCCCGCATTGATTTCGTGAAGCACATCCAGCCGATCTTCGAGCAGAACTGCATCACCTGCCACAATCCGGACAGCAGTAAGAGTGACTTCGACATGACGACGCCGGAGGCGGTGCAAAAGACGGCGGAAGAGCCTGCGCTGGTAGCCTTTGATCCCAATGAGAGCGGCATTCTAATCCTGATGGACTTGCCGGAGGACGATGACGATCTCATGCCGCCGTCGAAGGACGGCGGTCCCTTGGCCAAGGCGGAGATCGACAAGGTGCGGATGTGGATCGAGCAGGGGGCGATCTGGCCGGATGATCTCGGGCCGCTCAAGGCGAGGTCGAAGAGTGAGACGGGGCGTCCGGAGTCGCTGGACAAACTGGCATTGGTCGAAGAGATCCGGGCCCACGTCTTGAAGACGAGCGTGGTCACGGTGGAGAGTGAGATGAAGGCTTATTCCAACGTGGTGGAGCGTTCCAAGGCCGAGTACCACATGGTTCCGGTCAAAGGAGGTGAGTTCACCATGGGCAGTCCTTCCAGTGAAGATGACCGGGGGAAAGACGAGGGGCCCCAAGTGAAGGTGAAGATCGAGCCTTTCTGGATGGGGAAATACGAGGTCACGTGGGATGAGTACGGTCCCTTCATGATCACGGCGGTGGACCGTTACAAGGATGGGGCCAAGAAGGTTCGAAGCGAGGATGACACCATGGTCGATGCGGTGAGCATGCCGACGCCGCCCTACACGGAAATGAGTTTTGGGATGGGGCAGGAGGGGTTCCCCGCCATCAGCATGACCCAGCACGCGGCGAGCAAGTATTGCCAGTGGCTCAGTGCGCAGACGGGTCATTTTTATCGCCTACCCACGGAAGCCGAGTGGGAGTATGCCTGCCGGGCGGGAACGAACACCGCCTATTCGTTCGGTGATGAGATTGACGATCTGGAAGACTACGGTTGGTTTTACGACAATAGTGACGGCAAGTACCAGCCGGTGGGCGAACTCAAGCCCAACCCCTGGGGACTTTATGACATGCACGGGAACGTGATGGAGTGGACCTGCGATCAATACGATCCCGGCTTTTACGCGATGTTGTCGTCCGGAGTGGTCTCTCCGCACAATCCGATCCGCACGCTCTATCCAACGGCGACGCGTGGAGGCGGCTGGGATGATGATCCGGAGACGCTGCGCAGTGCGGCTCGCATGGGCTCGTCTCCCAACTGGAAGGATCGTGATCCACAGTTGCCGAAGAGCATTTGGTATCACACGGATGCTCAGTGGCTTGGCTTCCGTCTGGTTCGCCCATTGAAGACGCCTTCGGCGGAAGAGATGCATCATTATTGGAACAGCGGTGTCGCGGGCCAAGATGAGTGAATGAATGATTGAGTGGCCGTCCGTCGTCATTGACGGATGGTAAAACAACTTCCCGGCATTCGGGGAGTGCCTTGGCGGCGGTTCATGGCAACGGTGTTGTCACGCGTATTCATCACGCTGTGACAAAATTGCCTTGCCTAGCCGCCGTCCGATTTGGTAGCCGTTTTGGAGTTCCTCGCCGGTGAGATGTCGACGCCGGCGTTTCCCCCGCCAACCACTCACTCAACTTTAGAAGGCTATCTTATATGAAGAAGACGCGATTCTTCATAGCCACCGGTGTGTTCTCGTGGCTATGCTTCTTAACCTCTTCACTCATCGTGGCCGATGAGATTTTATTTGAAGAGACATTCAATGACAACGGCGAGGGCGTTCGTTACACCAGTGAGGGCCGATTTGTTTCCGAGTTGGATGATCACGCGGCCAACGGCGTTTCCGCGGATCAGGTTGGCCCCGTTTACTGGGCACACAGTTCGGAAGTTTCGCTAGTCGGCGTTCCTGGGCCCACGGCCGAGCGGCGCGCGGTGATTGCCTGGTATCACGAATTGGAACCGGATCAGGTGACGGATG
>JANQJH010000007.1 GCA_028281705.1 Verrucomicrobiales bacterium | reverse complement strand
GGCCCGTACCCAAACCAGAGACCCCGCTCCCCTTTCTGCGGAACCCCCGCCTGCGCCGCTGCAGTCCCATCACCCGCTTCTGCGTCGCCGCCTCCCTCGAAGCTCTGGGAGAAGAACGCGCCGCCTTGGTCAAAGCCGGCCAATACCGCCTGGGGATCATTTTCGTCTTCATGAACGGCTGCGTGAACTACAGCAACCGCTTCTACGGCGAGGTCTTGGCCGATCCCGAACTCGCCAGCCCCATCCTCTTTCCGGAAACCGTGTTCAACGCCCCCGCGAGCCACCTCGCCGCCATGCTCGAGTCCAACGGCCCGGCCGACACCTTGGTAGGCGATTCCGCCCAGTTTCTCTCCGCCGTGGAGTTGGGGATTGAATGGCTCCTCGACCAATGCGTCGATGGCGTCCTCGTGGCCGGCGGTGAGGAGCTGGACTGGCTCAGCTCGGAGGCCACCGTGATCTTTTCACCAAGAACGATCACCAGCGAAGGCGCCGGCGCCCTCCTCTTGGAGTGCTCGGAATCTCAGGGGGCACCTCAGGTGGAACGCATCACCCCGGCCTTCACCTATGCCGAAGACCGATCGCGCGAGAAAGCCTACCAACAGGCCCTCGACGCTGTGGGAAACCACCCCGATGCCGTCCACATCCTCCAGCAGCGGAACACAGGCTCAATGCACGATCAACCCGAGGCCTTCCATCTCCAGGACACGCTGGGGCACACCCTCGGGGCCGCCCTCGCGCTGCAATGTGTCTTCGCCAAGACCTTGTTAAAAGATAACAGCCACCGGAATGCGTTGATCCTCCATCAGGGGAACAACCAGCAAGCCATTGGGGCGCATTTTTCTCGATCCTAGCGGTTCATCAATAGGGGCATTGATGGGCTTGTGGCATCAGTCTTGTAGGGCAACCGCTCCGGTTGCAAAACAAGCGCATGTATGTACTAAGAACACTTAAGAACTCGATCGCCCACGACATCCACGGCCGTCATAGGGAACGGAGAGCTGCGATCCAGAAAAAGAGCAAGGCGCCATCAACCCACCCAGTCGCCAGATCACTCAATATCTTCTCAAATCCTCACGAAAGCCCGACGAACGCTTCCAGCCGAAGCAGTTCTATCTATCCCTCTTTTTTGCATTGATGCTATCAATCCGAAACATCAGGATTAACAAGAAAACAGATATCGTCACGTAAAATGCATGCAAGTTGACATCTGGATCTATCGCTCGATGAACTGCTGGATAGACAACCACAGCCAGACAAACGGTAATCTGTCTAATTAATCTTCCCATAGCGTTTCTAACATCGCTTCTATAGCCTCCCGCTCAGACCACGTTTCAATATACATCGGCTCGAACCCAGATTTGAGGTCGTATTTCCACTCTGTCCAATCTGGACCACTTTCCCCAACGACATCGGAAAGATTCAATGTGATCGTAATCTCACTAATATCCACTCTCGCATAGCTCACATTTGCCCCATTCGCTGCCTTCCATGAATCTACGGCAGCCCTCGCAACATTCTCAATTTGAGCCCAACCTGCGCCTATCGTCGCGCCTATCAACCCAGCATTGTAGGCAGCAATCCAACTCGATCCAGTTTCGACCGCAAAAAAGCCAATCTGCCCCGTAGTAACCCCAAGCCCTGCGCCTGTAACTGTAGAAAGCCCCACCTGCCACCAATTGATATTCTTGAAAAAGCTAACGGTATCCCATTCATCATTGTTGCATAGATAGCTGATCACTTCGTAGCCGAGATTCACACCTAGAGCAAATAGTGCCCCGACAATCAGGGGGTTCTGTCCATTCACATCAACGTTATTGATGGGATCATTTCCGACGAATCCACTCAACAACACTCCTCCAGTCTCCTCAAGTGGATCTCGAGAGATCCATCGGCCATCGGTTGGATCGTAGTAACGGTAACCATAGTAATAGTTTCCCGTCTCATTATCCTGAACCTGCGTACTGAATCGAAAACGATTCTCCGGCATTTCCATTCGTCCATGTTGATTTCCAAACGGATCATAGGAATACCGGCCCAAGAGAGCGCCTTCAGCATCAGTAACCTCCCCCACATTGCCGTTAGCATCATAGTGATAAATCCATACATCTTCGTCTTGATCCCGCATTCTAGCGAATAGCAGACCACCTACGCCACCAGCTCCCTGCAGGCTACCACTCAAATCTTTACCCCAAGTATAATTCTCCAAGGGCTCCGAATCTTCAGGTTCGTAGACAGCGATGAGGTTCCACCCCTGGTAGAGATAGAGTTCATCGACACCTTCACGAGTCTTGCGGGCGATGCGCCGTGATTGGTGATCATAAGTATATTCGGCGACTAGGCTTCCGCGTTCGAAAATAGCAATGACTCGATTCTCGGCATCCCAGGTATAAGTGCGCTCCCCTTTGGCGATAAGATTACCATCGGCATCATAGCTCGGCGCCTGTTTCCCAATCGCCGAATACTGATTGAGTCCGTTGGCGTCGTAACGCCTCTCTAATCCATTCGCACTGGCGCTTTGTCGATTCCCGATCTTGTCATAGGCGTAGGTGTAGATCTGCCCCACTTCACCGCCGCTTCGCCTAGAGCTAATAACGCCGCCAGTATCGGAGTCATAGGTAAAACTATCCTCTAAGGACCGGTTAGCATCCCCACGACTGGTGATTCGAGCTGTACGCTGACCGTCAGCATTGATTGTGTAGTCAAAGCGTGAGAGCTCTTGATTGAGACGAAAGCCCACTCGATTCTGCACACTGACGATGGCATCTCGGCCGCGCTCATATACGAATTCAGTCTGTTTGACGAAGGGTGCCGTGACGGTTTTCACGCGATCGGTGGTGGAATTGGGTTCGTAGTTGTAGAAGAACCAATAACCTTGTCCGTGGACACTTTCAAGCCTTCCCGCGACATCGTAGCCATAACCGACGGCATAGTCTTTGTTCAGATTCTCAATCGTACCGATCTGGAAACCACTTGGCCGATGATAGGTATCTCGCGTGTAGGTGAGCACCTTAGGTTCGGCATAGAGTTCAGTGCCCGAAGTTTCGAAGTGGAGTTCCGTGGGATTGTCGTCCCGATAAACATAGGTCGTCAGTCCTCCGGCATCCTCCACGGTTTTCTTCTGGCCCAATCGAGTATAAGTAAAGTAGACGTCAGGCGTAGCATCAGAGTAGTCGATCGATCGTAGGTCGACGTGATTGTCCCCATCATAACCATAGGTCGTGATGACGCCGCGGGCCCAGGTACGGGTCTTGAGTTTGCCGCCTGAGGTGTAGGTGTAGTGGACCCGCTTCCCATGGGCATCTTGCTTGAAGGCCAGCTGACCGCGAGCATTGAAAGCCCATCGCGTTTCGGCGGGCGTATTTTCGGGCCCATAATAGGTGATCAGGTGCGTGCGCTCTCCGCGACCGTTGTAGCGGTAGTGCACATCGGTGACTTGGTGGCCGTACGTGCCGTGCAGAGTTCCATTTGCATTGTAGATCTGGTGAACCTGCCCGCCACTCGGCTTGGTGGTGGTAAGCAATTGTCCCAGGGCATCGTAGTGGAACAAGGTATCCAATGTGCCATTGGTGCTGGAGCCCGTTGTCGGATTCGGTTCGCACACCTTCCAACACCGGCCATTGTCGTCGTAGTAATAGGTAGTTGTACCAGTACGGCTATCAGTGATCTCGACGGGACGCCCGTGGCCGTCGTATGTCAAAGACGTCCAGGAAACCACCGCACCATTGGAGCCGCGACGGGTACTTCGGACCAACCGCCCGGCTGCAAAAGCCTGCACGGTGTCACTTCCATCGGACTTCGTTGAGATCACGGTCCACTCGCCGGGCGCTTCGCCCTCAACCCTTCGACGCACGGCACGCATGTTGTTCTGGATGGTGGCGTTGTAAGAACCGTCGAGCGATTGCTCGGTCACACTAGTGAGCACCGGGCCATTCGCCGTAAACACCTCCGTCGTCGTACGCTGGACTTCGAGCCCCTCATCGCTGGTGGCCAGTTGTCGGGTAATCCGCGTGATGCGATCTACCTCAAAATCAATGTGGTCTGCCGCCTCTCCGGGCTCAATCTTGAGATCGATGGCGGTGATCGTGCGCTCTCCTTCCGCATTGTAGCCGTATCGGGTGGTGACGCCGTCAGGATCAATGTGACGCATTAGCAATCCACGGTCATTGTATTCGAACTTTTCATTTGCTTCCAGTGGGCTCCCGTATGCCTGAATCACTTCTCGCCGCTGACCCGCCTCATTGAGATAGGTGCGGGTGATACGGCGGTCAAAAAGATTCGCGATATCTATCACCTGGGTATATGGCCCCCCCTCATCGCGG
>JANQJH010000636.1 GCA_028281705.1 Verrucomicrobiales bacterium | reverse complement strand
GATCCGTGGTCTCGCCGCGCAGATGGAGGGCCTGGGCCACCATCAAGCGGCCGAGGATGGTGAGCTTTTTCCAATCGCGAAAGAGAAAGTCGCGCATGTGCTGATGATCTTTGCCATGCCGCAGCAATGTCAGGTAAACGTAGGCATCGAGCGTCGTCGCTTCCGTCTTCTTGTTCCGCGCATTTCCAATCGCGGCCGACTCCGCACTCTGCATCCGGCCTAACCAATCAATGGCTTTCTCGAGCTTGTCTTCCGGATGCGCCACCAAATTGAGGGCCTCGAGATCCGCCACACTCTCCAACACCGCAGCGGTGGCAAGCACTTCCGAATCGTGGCCAGAGGCATTCCATCCGCCGTCCTCGCACTGTTGCGACCAAAGGCGGTCCGCCGCAGACTGCGCCACCGTCTCCAACCTGCCCTCCTCCAGGGCCCAGCCGGCCACCGAATTGGAGAGGCCCGGGCGAAACTCCTCCTTCAACCCGCGCACATAGTGACCGAAGGCCAGGGCGGGGACCACGGCACCCATCATCTCCTCGGCGTGCCGCTCGCGCAAGGCCTCTGCGAGAAGGTCTCCAGAGAACATCGGCGCCACCTGCTCGAAGAGACCACTGGCCACGTGCACCGTCAATCGGCTCTCGTCCACCACCACATCCTCCGGCAGGGAAAATGATAGCGAAAAGCGCGATCCCGCTTCCCCGTCACCCTCACCACCCGGGAGACGATCATTCCAGCTCAACCCCGTTCTCTCCAACCGCTCGACAATGCGCACCGCGCTCCGATGCGCTTCTGCGGCCTCGCCAGATCCGACCTGGACCTCGACCGAGGCCTCATCCACCGAGCTTTCCGCATGGAGTTCCCACGACACCCGGCGCATCGATTCCGCCTCGATCGCCGCCGCGGCTGGTGGCGGGTCTCCGACCAACTGTAGGGCATCCGCCGAACTCCATTCCAATTCGGCCGTCGCCGGCTCCTTCGTCCGGTTGCGCACGCGCGCCAAGGCGACGAAGCGATCCCCCTCCACGACGGTGGAAGGCGCCTGCAGCCGAAGCGACCAATCGCTCTTCGATTGCCATCGCAAGCTCGCCTCTCCCACGCGCGTGGACCCGTCAATCGCCCAGGCCTGGACGCGCCACCACCCCTGCCAATCGGGAATCGGAAGTGCCACCTCGGCTCTCCCGGAGGCATCAACCGCCACGGAAGGCCGCCACACCACCGGCACTCCCGATGTTGGGGAAGCATAGCGCCTTCCCACATCCACCTCCGCCGGCTCCTCATCGCTTTCCATGCCCACGTTCTCAAAAGGTTCCACCTGATCGCCAATGCGAACGGAGCCAAAGATCCCGATGGGGCGCATGGAGGCCTCCGGTGGACTGGAGAAGCTCTGAAACTTCGTCCGCAAACCGTGCTCGACCGATGGCGAGTAGGGATGCCGTTCATTCCAAAAGGCCTCCGCCAACACCGGGCGCTCGGGAGCCACGAGATCGGATCGCTCAGGCGTCATCGACACCACCACCTCTCCCTCCACGGGCTGCCCTGAGGAATCTGCCAGGGTCACGGTCAAGCGGGCCTCACCCCCGGGACGATGGACCAATCGCGGGCTCTCCAGCGTGACCTTCAACGTCTGCGACGGCGGACTGACAAGAATCTCCTTGGTATGCACTTCAAATTCTCCGTCCTGCAAAACGATGGCCTCGACAAAGAAGCTCGGCCGGTCACTGGAACTCACCTTGACCTGGTAGGGCGTGCTCTTTTGGTCCAACCGCAGCACCTCCGCCCTGCCAAAGACACCGTCGCGAGGCCGAACAAACACGGCGACGGATTGCCCCAGATTCTCGGTATTGAAACGGAGCTGCGCTCGATCACCGGGCTGATAAACCACGCGGTCTGTCAGGATTTCCAGGGAATTGAAACGGCACGCTCCACCGGTAAAGGCATCATCCACCACGACGAACACACTGGCGCCCTCACGGCGGTTGCCCAGTGCATCCGTCACCGTGTAACTCGCGCGATACTGACCGGCTCGCCTCACGGAAAAACGCGTCGCGGCACGCCCCTCGGCGTCTGGATGCAATGGCCTTCGCCAGCCCCATTCGACCGGCTTCCCGTCCTCTCCATACGTCACCCCATAGAGGCTCAACTCTCCGCTTCCCCTAACTGCGGAACCGTCGTAGCGCCGCACCCAAGCTTCAAATCCCACCTCATGCCCCGCGCTGTAATAGGGCTGGTCTAACTTAGTGTAGACCTTGAACCGCCGCTCGCTCACCGTCACCCTCGCCCTCGCCGGACTGGCTTCCGGTTCATCTCGCAGGCTCACCTCGATCTCATAGTCTTCTTCCACGGGAAGGGAATCCTCCATCGGGCCGGTGGGCAGGCTGAGCACCGCCATGCCATCGCCGTCCGTTACGATCTCACCTTCGACGACCAGCGGCCCCGCCGGCAACACATCCGGATGATCCCAGTCCCACCCCCAGTACTTCCAACCGGGAAACCACCGGGCCGGCGGCGCTCCGGCATCATAGGTGTCCCCGAACAACCAGGCATCAGGCTGCTCCCTTTCCCAGGCCAGCCGATGGGGGCGACGCGAAACGCCATAGCGAACCGGCACATGCCCCACCGGCTCGCCCGAGGCATCCTCGCTCCGGACGACCACACGCCAGGTCTCTCCACGGATGAGTTGCCGCACGGGATTCTCCAGCGTCAGCTGTACCGGCGGCGCCTCCGCGGGCTCGATCTCGATCTCAACCGATGTCTGACCATCCTCACATTGCGAAACTAGCCGGCAGGTCCCCGAACTCAGATCCGCCGGCAATTCAAGCTGACCCGTGAATCCGCCGCCCTCATCCGTCGACGATTCCGCCTCGGCGATCACCTCATCCCGATGGTTGAGCAGACTTACCCTAACATCCATCGAATTCGGAATGCGATAGCCTCTCTCTTCCTCTTCCACGATCACTTTCTCTCGCACCCAGCCTTTGAAAGCACAGGCTTGCCCCGGACGATAGGCAACGCGGTCCGTGACGAGGAATTGACGCAAGCCACGCCTCTCACGGGGCGGCGCCTCCACCGTCGGTTTGAGGTCGGAAAACCCTAACACGGCAACTCGCTCATTCGGCGCCGTCGTCAAGAGAAACCAACGGTAGTCCGGTTGCAGGACCGAGTCATCCAAAGTGAGCTGACCCTTGGCATCTGCCCACTTGGTGATCTCCTTGGTCAGCACGTGATACTGACGTTGCAACGCCTCGGGCACTTCATCGCCGTGCACGTCCAGCTCCGGCTCTTCTTCCTGATTGACCAGGGCCAGACGAAAACCCACAAAAGTGAACTTGGCCCAGCCCACCGGAGTGCCCTTCTTCTTGTCCGCCACATAGTAAAACAGGCCATCCTCCAGTGGCCGCCGCAGAATTGTCATATCATTAATCCAGGCCAGCACACTACAGCGATGCCCACCATCGATCCTGGCCTCGATCAGGTAGGCGCCGGCCTGCTCGATCGGCACCGGCACCTCGATGCGCTGGTCCCAGTGCTTGTCCGAAGATGTCAGTGTCTGGGACCAGGCACTCACCTTTTCCTTGAGATAGCGCTCACCGCCCTCGCGCACGATATTGAGACCGAGTTTGGACACGCTGATCCGGTTGGGATCGATGGGAAAGGGATCGCTCCGGAGATAGGCCAACAGATCCTCCACCAGGAGGGTGACGTCCACCCGGTGGGCGGTGAAGGTGACTTCTTTGCCATTGCGGTACCAATAGGCCAACTTCAGCGGCTCTCCCGCCTGCACCGGTTGCACATCTTCAAAACGCCCCCAGCTCTTCACGATCTGATGCAGCCGCGCCTCTTCCCATGAGATCGCCCGCGGGCCGGCGTCCTCCCCCGTTTCGCCGCTTGCCGTTGGCCGCCCCGTCCGCTTCAGGATGGCCCTCCAATACTCCGCCGCCCGATCATACTGACGCCGGTTTTCAAACACCTCGGCAAGTTCCTCAAGTGCGAGCAACGCATGGGACTGGTAGCGGGAGTCACGCGTCATGCGCTCCAGCCGCCTGATGAAATTCTGCTCCTCCGGGAGAGCGATCTTCCGCACCCCGCCCTCTGCCAGTACCGCCACCGATTCGTCCCGCGTCAGCGTGTCCAGAGACTCTAACAGAGCTTCCGAGTTGCCGCCCTCGTCGCGATAGGTCCGGCTGTGCACATCATAGCCCGATGTCTCCGTCACGGTCTGGACCCCCAAGTAAGCCTTCAAAAGATGCTTGGCGTGGATGAACTCGGCCTCCGCTTCGTATTCTGGATTCAGTTGACGCGCACGCGACAGGAGCCAAAGCAGCCGCTCACCGTCATTGCGCGCCGCCGACCAGCTCGGTGGCACGCGAAAGAACTGGGGCGATCCGTCATCCCCCACGGGCACCGGCTCTCGATTGAGAACCCGCGGCTCGCGAAACTCCAGTGTCGGCAAAACCGAGAGATCCGTCAGGGCGTACATCCCCAGGTAGGCCTTCTCTCCCGTAAGGATCTGAGCGGCCTCCCAATAAAAATCCGCCTTGCCCACCATGCTCGTGTCGATCGTCGAAAGGCGAACGGCGCGGTCGAGAAGCTGAAGGGCCCTCACATGATCACGCTTGTGCGAATACACCCGGCGCGCCCCCTTCGGCGGTCTTCCGTGGAGATCACCCCGGCGATAACGTTGATCGACCCAGTAGCCGGCGCGCTCCAGCTCCGAGTAAATTCGGGCACCCTGAAAGAGAACTCGCCAATCATGTGCCCGGCTTCGCAGCATGCTTTCCACCATCGGCTCAATTTCGTCCAGTCGGTTCAAGCGATCCAACTCCGAGACCTTCCGCTGCAGCGCCTGGACGAAGCCCTGCGAAACACTCGGAATTGAAACCGGAAACGCCACCGGCTCAGACTCGGGATCCGCAGCCTCGGGCACAGGCTCGGACTCGGACTCCGGTGACGTCTGTCCCCACACGCTCACCAATGTCAGGACGGCCGTGAAGAGAGCCAAACACGGCAGAATCGCGACCAGAAAGAGGCGGTGAGGGCTCTGGACCGGGTTCATGGGCAACGAGAGAACCCGGCGGTCAGCACCAGGCATGGAAAGGAAGCGAGATGGCGTCGAGGAGCAAGCCGGAATCCACCCATTCCGCGAGCTCGGAAGGGCACTATTTGCATTCCCACCACCCGTATAATCCGGTAGTCAGTAAGGCCATAGCCCCCAAGAGCCGATGAGTCCACGAACCCACTTCCTTTGCGTCCTCGCCACCGCCTCACTCTGCCTCACCTGCCTCGCGGCCCCCATCCCGGGGCTCTTCAACACGGGCTTCGATTCCGAGGGAAACCTCATCGATGGCAGCGGCATCACCGACGCCCACTATGAACTCGTCGAAAGTCCCGACCAAGGCGCCGCTGGCCCCGCCGCGGAGACGCTCAATCCCGGATTTCCCGTCGGACCATGGCTCGAGGAAGGGCCCGACTCGCGCTGGATCGCCCCTCAGGCGGACCAGAGCACTGGCAATGCTCCCGGAATCTATGTCTACCGCACCACCGTCGATCTCTCCGCCTTTGATCCCGATACCGTTCGCATCACCGGACGGTGGTCGACCGACAATGGAGGCGTGGATATCTTGGTCAACGGCGAAGGTACCGGAATCGCCTCCAATGGCTTCACCGACTGGACCAACTTCGAACTCAGCGAGGGCTTCATTCAAGGGATCAACGTCCTCGAATTCCAATTGGAAAACGCCGGTGACGCGGCCAACCCCACCGGCATCCGTGTGGAAATGGACGGCCAGGCCACCCTCATCGGCGCCTCGCGCATCCCCGGCCTCTTCGGCACCGGCCTCGCCAGCGATGGCAGCTTGTTAGGCCCCTCGGGTGAAGTGGATCCCCATTACACCCTGATTGAAAGCGCCGATCCGGAATTCTCCGGCCCCGACGCCGTGACCCTGGACGCCGGATTCCCCGTCGGCCCCTGGATCGAAGAGGGCGAAGATTCCGCCTTCCCCGGCTCACGCTGGATCGCTCCGCGCGCCGCCCAAAGCCAGGGCAACAACGGTGGCGTCTATCGCTATCAAACATCTTTCAGTCTAGCAGGCTTCGATCCCGACACCGTCAAAATCAGCGGGCGCTGGGCCACGGATGATGCCGGGATGGGCATCTTCCTCAACGGCGAGGACCTCTTCATCAGCTCTAACGGCTTCGTTGATTGGGCCGAGTTTGAGATCACCGAAGGCTTCCGTGAGGGCGAAAATACCCTCGAATTCGCCGTGGAGAATGGCGGCGAGGCCCGCAATCCCACCGGTCTCAGAGTGGACATCCTCGATGCTTCGGGGGAGCGCACCGGCGGAGCTCCTCCCAGCATCATCGCACAACCCCAATCGCGGCGCGTCGTCAGCGGTGACTCCATCTCTCTCAGTGTCACCGCCGGCGGCTCACCTCCCTTCACCTACCAGTGGACCCGCAATGGCGAAAACGTGGCCAACGGGACGGCCAGAACACTATCATTGCCATCGATCACCCCGGCCGAGGCGGGCGAGTACCGCGTCTCCGTGAGCAACGAGGCCGGCTCGGCAGCGACCAATCCCATCACCATCGCCGTCCTCCAACCCATCCCGGGTCTCTTCGCCACCGGAATCGGCGATGACGGCCTCGCCCTCAACGATCTGGAGATTGATCCGCATTACGCCCTCGTGGACAACGCCGATGGCGATTCGGAGGAGGCCCTGGTGCATGATTCCCAGGTTTTCCCCATCGTCGAAGGGCCCTGGGTGGCCAACTCCGAATCCTCTCAATGGATCGCTCCCCGCGGCGACACGGCCGAGGCCGCCGAAGGCGATTACACCTACCGCCTCACCTTCGACCTCACCGGCCTGGATCCGCAAACCGTTCTTCTGCGAGGACGCTGGGCCACGGACAACGCCGGTCTCGACATCAGGCTCAACGGAGCCAGCACCGGCCTAACCAACGCGACGCAGTTTGGCGCCTTCACCAATTTCCGCATCGAAGACGCCCCGTTTCTCTCCGGCGAGAACACCTTGGACTTCGTGCTCAACAACGCCGGGAACGGCCCCACCGGCCTGATTGTCGACAGTCTGTCCGGAGGCGCGGAAATCGCCTCCGTCGAAGATCGAGCGCCCACCTTCGTGGTGAAGCCCCCCGGGAGCCTGGAGACTTTCCGCGGGGAAGACATCACCCTCCATGCCCTGGCCGACGGCACGCCTCCCTTGACCTACGCCTGGAGTTTCCAAGGCGCCGTGGTGGGTGACACCCCGGATCTCACATTGACCGATATCCAGCCGGATCAGGCGGGCGACTACGTACTCGAGGTCACCAATGCCCAGGGATCCATCACGAGCAATCCCGTGACCGTGACCATCCTGGAACCCATTCCCGGACTCTTCAACACCGGCGTGGACGACGAGGGCGATCCCCTCGAAGACCTCGCAGAGGATCCCCACTACAAACTCCTCTCCGACCCGGAGGGGGCATCCCCTCCGGCAATTGCCCTCGACACCACGATCTTTCCCATCGTCAACGGCCCGTGGATCGCCAACAACGACGGCTCTCAATGGATCGGCGTGCAAGATGACAATAATGGCAGTCCAGGCGAGTACATCTACCGGCTCACCTTCGACCTCAGCGCTTTCGACCCTGACAATGTTCATATCGAAGGCGATTGGGCGGCGGACGATGGCGGCGGTCCTCTCATTCTCAACGGCACGCCATTGGACATGGGAGACGCACCCAATTTCACGTCCTTCATCCACTTCCGTATCGAGGAGGGATTTGTTCCTGGGTTGAACACGCTAGATATCCCGGTGGTCAACGGAGGTGAAGCGCCCAATCCCACCGGCGTGAGGATTGACGGCCTCCGCGGCGGCGGTCTCACGGAAGACCCCAATCTCATCGGGCCATCAATGACGCCCTTTGGTCAGTTAGACCAATCGGAGGCCGTCACCCGAATGACCACCTTGCGCAATAGCGGGGGGACGCAAACACTCAGCATCACCGGAGCCAGAGTCGTCGGTGAGCACGCGGATCTCTTCACCCTCGGCGCTGTTCCTCCAGAGCTGCCGCCCAATGAATCCGTCGCGGTGGAAATCATGGTCGATCCCAGGGGCGCCAGCGGCCATTTCGCCGCGGCTCTGGAACTCACCACCAATGACCCGAGCACGCCCGTGCAGCAGTTTGACATCTCCGCCTTCATTCCGGTGTCTCCCAACCTCGTGGCGCACTACAAACTGGATGAAACCAACGCCGGTCAACTCCTCGACGCCTCCGGCTTTGGACGGCACGGCACCTACAATGCCACCCAGGGATCCCTCACCCTGGGAGGGGATCCGTTAGCCGCCGGCACCTCGGCCGCGTTCATGGAGGGCGCCTTTGCCGAGACCGGACCCGATGTCCTCCCTGTTTTCGAAAATGCCTTCAGCATCTCGCTTTGGCACACACCCGGAGAGACCAACAACGCCGCCAGCCTCATTTCCCGGGGCGATGGACAGGGAGATCCCTTCGCCCTCGTAGCCTCGGGGAGCACCCTGTTTTGGTTCTCCGGCGGGGGCGATCCCGCGGTGACGGCGGAGGATGCCCTCACCCTCGGGGAGAACCACCACATTGTCATCACGGTGGCGGACAATACGGCCACGCTCTACATCAATGGCAGCGCCACTGCCTCCGGACCCACGGAAAACTTTGCCGATCAAGCCCAGAACGCCCTCCAGTTTGGCGCCGCCCACGGAATCATCGGGATCAACGGTATCCTCGACGACATCCAGGTGTATGCCGTGGCCCTCGACGCCGCCGAGGTTGCAGGACTCTTCGCCAGTCCAGGCAGCGTCGTTGGCCAAGGCGATCCCCAGCCAGAGGAAGACGCCCCCCTCTCCATCAGTCTACTGGACAACAGCGTGAAGATCTCCTGGCCAACCACAGCCGGGGACGGACCCCTGATGCGCTCGGCCGATCTGCAAACCTGGACGCCCGTCGAGGAATCTCCCATCGAGGAAGGCACGCGGTTCTCGATCACGCTGCCCATTACCGGCTTCCAGGAACACTTCCGGCTAGAGCCCTGACGCCCTTCTCCAAGGCCCGCCCGCCACTATCAGAGTTCAAAGGTGATGGCCATATCCGTGAAACATTTCGGTTGCCCCCAAGGCCGAAGGGCGACTTGATTGGGATTCCCATGGGGAACGGATTCGGACAGATCAAGACGCAGTTTTACGAACATCGGGAGCCTTTTCAGCTCGCCGGAGGAGACACCCTTCCCGAGTTTCGGCTCGCCTATCAAACCTACGGTGAAATCAACGCCGCCAAGGACAATGTCGTCCTCCTCTTCCACGCGCTCTCCGGCAGCCAGCACGCAGCGGGAACCAACACGGATCCCGAGGGTGTCTTCGGCCCCCTCTGGACCTCGGAATGCCACCAGGGATGGTGGGACGAATTCATCGGTCCCGGCCGCGCCGTCGATACGGACCGGTTTTGCGTCATCTGTGTGAACTACCTTGGCGGCTGCTACGGCTCCACCGGCCCGGCCTCGCTCGATCCCCGATCGGGACAGCCCTACGGCGCCCAATTCCCCCAGGTCAGCGCGTCCGACATCGTCGATAGCCAGCTCGCCCTGCTCGATCATCTCGGCATTGATCGGCTTCATGCCGTGATCGGAAACTCCGTCGGCGGCCTCCTGGCGCTCAACCTCGCCACCCGCTATCCCGATCGCGTCGCCATCGTCATCCCCGTCGCCACCGCCATCGAGGTCAGCCACCTCCAGCACATTCTCATCCTCGAGCAGATCCTCGCCATCGAAAACGACCCCCACTTTCGCGGAGGCGACTACTACGAGGGTGAATCGCCCGACCGCGGCCTCGCCCTCGCGCGAATGATCAGCCACAAGACCTTCATCTCCCTCAGCACCATCCAGCGCCGGGCGCGACGCGAAGTCGTCCGCCCAGAGGACCAACTCTCGTGGTTCAAAATCGAGAGCCCGCTGGAATCCTACATGCTCCACCAGGGGAACAAGTTCGTCACCCGATTCGACGCCAACACCTACGTTCGCATCCTGGATGTTTGGCAGAAATTTGATCTACTGCAACAGACCGGAGCGGACGACTACACCGCGGTTTTCCAGCGTTGCCGCCATCAGAAATACTTGGTCTTCAGCATCAGCAGCGATGTCTGCTTCTACCCGGATCAACAGCGGGAACTGGTGAACGAACTCCAGGCCGCCGAGGTGCCGAACATGTACATCACCGTGCATTCATCCAAGGGGCACGACTCCTTCCTCCTCGAGCCCGACCTCTACACGCCGCACATCAACTACACACTCAATGGCGTTTGACCGCCAGGCGGTTGCTCGAGCCCTCGACGACTTGGCCCGGCGCCAGGTCTACATCGGTACTTCATCGTGGAAATACCCCGGTTGGTTAGGCCAGCTATACGACGAACAACGCTATCTCTACCGCGGGAAAGTAGCCATATCACGATTCGAGAAAGGCTGCCTGGAAGAGTACGCTCAAGTATTCAAGACCGTCTGCGTCGATGCCGGATACTATCAATTCCCTCAACCCAAAACCCTGGCGAACATCATGGATCAGGTACCCGAGGATTTTCTCTTCTCATTCAAAGTCACTGAAGAAATCACGATCAAGCATTTCACTCGACTGCCCCGCTACGGCCCGCGTGCCGGTCAGGAAAATGCCAATTTTCTCAACGCCGATCTCTTCCAGTCCGCCTTTCTCCAACCGCTACGCCCCTATCAGTCCCACATCGGCGTTCTCATCTTCGAGTTCTCCCACTTTTACGCGCGCGACTTTGAGAGGGGCCGCGATTTCATCGAGGCCCTCGACCGCTTCCTCGGGCAACTCCCCAGCGACTGGCAGTACGGGATCGAGATCAGAAACAAGAACTTCCTTCAAGAGGCCTACTTCAACGTCCTCCAACGCCACGGCGTCGCCCACGTCTTTAATAGCTGGCAACGCATGCCTCCCGTGAGCGAGCAGCTCGCGCTCGAACACTCCCTCACGACCGACTTCACCGGGGCGCGGTTTATCCTCACGCCCGGCCGGAAACACAATGAAGCCGTCGAGGGCTTCAGTCCCTACGAACGCGTTCAGGCCGTCGACGTCGACGCCCGTCAGGCCGCAGCCGATCTCGTCGAACGCAGCCTCGCCCGGGTAGCCGCGCGTCCCTCCGTCCTCTACGTCAACAATCGGCTTGAGGGCAACGCCCTGGGCACCATCGTCGCCGTCCTTCAAGAATTGGGCCTCCTCCCGACGTCAGCCTCCCTCAGGAGCCATTGATCACAGGCAATCCTTGAATGCCGAACCGGCTTCTCAATTCAAGCGCCTCCAAACTCCTTAATGGACTTGAAAATTATGAAATATCACGTTAAATACGGAAATTAATCATTTTTCGATGGCGCGATTAGTAGCAGGGGACTCCTCTATCCATCTCAAACCCGGAAAACTGACCCTGGGTGAGGGCCCGGATGTTGATATTCCACTGCGGCGTGGACTCGAACTCGCACCGGTCCACGTCGAGCTGCGCCCGCTCCTGGGCGGGTATGTCCTCGAACATCTGGGAGGGGCACACCGCACCGCCGTGAACGGTGTTCCTGTGTCTCGCCTCCGCAACCTCTCCAGTGGCGACATTCTTCAACTCGGTAACGTCGAGCTCACCTTTTACGTCGAGGACGAACCCGAACTTCCCGCGCGGGAAAAGGCCGCGTGTCATCCGCCGCCCGCAGCCGACTCAGCTCCAACTCCAGCTCCGGCTCAGGTTCAGGTTCCAGCTCCGGCTCAGGTTCCAGTTCCAGCTCAGATCCCAGCTCCAGCCCAGATCCCAGCTCCAGCTCAGGTCCCAGCTCCAGCTCAGGTCCCAGCTCCAGCTCAGGTCCCAACCCCGGCTCAGGTTCCAGCCCCAGCCCAGGCTCAGGTTCCAGCCTCAGTCCCAGCTCCAACTACAAACGCTGAGCCCACCCCCCAATCTCTTCCTCCGCTCCCCGCCAACCTCGCTCCGCCCCCCGAAGAATCCTCCGAAAAGGTCGCCGACAACAACAACGATACTCCTTCGGCTGACCTGCCCCCGCTCCCTGCCAACTTCGCCGCGCCCCAGGAGGAATCCGCGGAAAAGATCACCGGCGACGGGAACGATACTGCGTCCGCTGATCTCCCCCCACTCCCAACAAACTTGGCCCCACCCTCCAAGGAGGACTCCGAAGCGCCGGCCGAGCCCATGGCGGCCCCATCACCAGCCGCCGAATCCCCGAACGAGACCGCGTCCCCGGAATCAGGCAACGCCGTGACCGTCAAGCTGCGATCCCACCCCGAGAACGACGCCGTCGAGCACAAGCGCCCCCTCGTCGTCGAATTCGCCGTTCCCGGAATCTTCACCATCCTCGCCATCGCCGGTGGAGTCTTCTTCCTCCTGCATCACAACAACAAGCTCGGGACGGAGACCCCGGATGAGCCGGCCGAAATCGTGGAAGCGCCTCCCGTACCCCAAAGAAGACCCTCTCCGGCACAAATCAGCCCCAAAACCGTCACACCTCTCCTACAGGCGCCTGAGCAAACGCCACAACCCGGGCACGCCGAAAATAATCTCCCGCAGGAGGTAAAAGTCGCGCCGCCGGACTCCCTGGAGTTACTCAAGACTCTGAGCGCGCTTTCCGGATACGATACCCTCAAGACTCTAACCGCGGATTCCATCGAGGAATAGCTCAGCTTTCCTCGGGTTTCGGAGGTCCTTTCTTGACGCATCGCCCCCGCACGCTAAGTGGCGGAAGGATCTTTCAATCATCCGGATTTTTAATTACTTGCACCATGTTCCAGTGGATCACGAAGAAACTGATTGGGTCGAAGAATCAACGCGTCCTCAAACGGATGTGGCCGACCGTTCAACGCATCAATCAGTTGGAGAAAGAATATCAGAGTCTCTCTGAAGACGCGCTCAAGGAGAAAACCCAGATTTGGAGAGAGCGCCTCTCCGCCATCGAGGACTACGACGAACTTCAAGCGGCCCTCGACGAGCTCATGCCCGAGGCCTTCGCCGTGGTAAAGAACGCCGCGCGGCGCCTCATGGATACCAATTTCATCGTCTGTGATCAGCCCATGACCTGGGACATGATCCACTTCGACGTCCAGCTCATCGGCGGCATGTCCCTTCACTACGGGCGCATCGCGGAGATGGCCACGGGTGAGGGCAAGACCCTCGTCGCCACCCTGCCGGTCTATCTCAACGCGCTCACCGGCCGCGGCGTCCACGTCGTCACGGTGAACGACTACCTGGCGAAACGGGACTCCGAGTGGATGGGCCACCTCTACAACTATCTCGGGATCACGGTGGGCTGTATCCAAAACAGCCAGCCCCCCCACGTCCGCCGCGAGATGTACGCCCAGGACATCACCTTCGGCACCAACGCCGAATTCGGCTTCGATTACCTGCGTGACAATGGCATGGCACGCTCCAAGGAGGAGCAGGTGCAACGAGGACACTACTTTGCCATCGTCGATGAGGTAGACTCCGTGCTCATCGACGAAGCGCGGACGCCGCTCATCATCAGCGGTCCCGTCACCGTCTCCACCCATCAGTTCGACCGCTTCAAGCCCCTGGTCGACCAGCTCGTCCGCAAGCAGGCCGTCCTCTGCAATGAACTCATCGCCGACGCCAAGGCCCACCTGGAGAAGGACGAACTCGACGAGGCCGGCGTCTGCCTGTTCAAGGTGAAGCTCAGCCAGCCGAGAAATCGCGGTCTCATGCGCCTCATGGAGAATCCGGATGTGCGCAAGAACCTGGAGAAAACGGAACTCAGCTATTATCAGGACACCCAGAAGACCGCCCTCTTCGCCCTCAAAGAAGAACTCTTCTACAGCATCGACGAACGCACCCACGACGCCGATCTGTCCGACAAAGGCCGTCACTTCCTCAATCCCGACGACCCCGAGGCCTTCACCCTGCCGGACATCGCCAGTGCCTTCAGCCAGATCGACGGAAATGAAGACCTGAGCAAGGAACAAATCGCCCGCCAGAAAGAAGAGATGCAGCGCAAGCTCGATTTCCAGAGCGAGCGCATCCACAACATCGCCCAGCTCCTCAAGGCATACTGCCTCTACGAAAAGGACCGGGAGTACGTCGTCGAGGATAACAAAGTGGTCATCGTCGACGAGCACACCGGACGCAAGATGCCGGGCCGCCGCTGGAGCGACGGCCTTCACCAGGCGGTGGAAGCCAAAGAGGGCGTCAAGATCGACCGCGAGACCCAGACCCTGGCCACGATCACGATCCAAAACTACTTCCGCCTCTACGAAAAACTCTCCGGCATGACGGGAACGGCCGAGACCGAGGCCTCCGAGTTTCACGACATCTACGGACTCGAACTGCTCGTCGTGCCCACCAACCGGCCGGTGCAGCGTCAGGACGAGAACGATCACATCTACAAAACCGAGAGAGAGAAACTCAATGCCGTGATCAAACGGATTCAGGAGGTCCACGCCAAGGGACAGCCCATCCTCGTCGGCACCGCCTCGGTGGACAACTCGGAGAAAGTGGCCCGCCTCCTCAAACGCGCCAAGATTCCTCACAATGTGTTGAATGCCAAACACCACCGCGCGGAGGCCGAGATCGTCACCCGCGCCGG
>JANQJH010000553.1 GCA_028281705.1 Verrucomicrobiales bacterium | reverse complement strand
CCGCAAGCCCATCCCCACTCTCGAGATGGGCCGAAAGCTCATGGATACCGAGGCCCGCTGGAGCATGTTCGAGTTTCACCGTGGTCGAGGCGCCGGGCTCGAGTGCCGGGATCGATGCCAACCCCAATTCCTCATCCTCACCCAGCTGCCAACGAAGTATGCTAGAGGAGCTGGCAACACTGCCAAAGTTCTCGATCGTAGCCGTGAGCTCGACGGGTTCTCCCAGGGCGACGGCCTCCCGGTTTGGCGTCAATGCGGTCACCGCCATGTTGTCCTGGGTTTCCTCGGCCGTCCGGCGGACGCGCAGGGTGCGCATCAGGCTGCCGGAGGGGAAATTTTCCATCTGTTGCGCAATGGCGAGCCAACGCCCCGACTGTTCTAACATCCATCCGTGTGCCTGGGCGTCGGTGACGAGGATGACATGCCGTTCCGCGTTGGGATGCGCCGGTTCCGCAGCCCAGGCCTCCTCCAGACTGGCGAGAATCTGGGCACTGCGCGCGCCTGACTGTGGTGTTCGCAACTGATTCACGATGGCTGCTTTGGAGGATTCATCAGCCTTGAGCGGGTAGGAGGTCAGCCATTGGGGATTCTCCGCCGCCACGATGCAGCGCAAAAAATCGGTGGCTTCGAGTTCTTCCAAAGCTTCCTCGACGAGGTCGAGCGCCCTCTCGTGAGCCGTTTCACCACCAAAATCCCACTGGGTCGACATCGACTGGTCGACGACGAGGATGAGATCACGAGTGTGGTGCCCGCCGAGCCAACCTGCCGGCACGAGGGGCCTGGCCAGAGCCAGGATGAAGCAGGCCAAGACGAGGATGCGAAGCAACAGCAAGAGAAGGTCCTTGAGACGCCAGCTGCGTTTGGCTCTTGGATTGGCCCGCGCGAGAAACTGCATGGCCCCCCAGGCAATGATCTTCTTTCGACGCTTGGCCAACAGATGCACGATAATCGGCACTGCGGCTGCAGGAAGCGCGAAGAGAAAGAAGCTGCTGAGGAATGACATCGGCTAACTAACGTGTGGTCTTGGCCGTCCGCTCTCGCAGATAGGCGGCAATGGTTTCGCCTAACGGCACTCCCGAATTCAAAGGCACGTAATCACAGCCGCAGCTCGTGGCCGCCGCCTTGAGTTCCCGGATAAACTCACGCACGCCCTCGAGATACTGATCGCGGATGACCACGGGATCGAGATCCAGGTGGTAGCCGTTGACCTCCATGCATTCGAAGCGCGAGCTGGTGGGAAAGGTGAACTCGAGTTCCTCGGGGGCCATGGTGTGGAAGATGACCACCTGATGACCGCGTCCCCGGATAACCTTGAGTTTCTGTTGCAGCGCCGTGATATCGACAAAGCAGTCGCTAAAGATGAGGAAGACTCCCCTTCGCTGCACCCGCCGCACCATTTCCTCGAGGGTACCCACAAGATTTGTCACGCCCTCCGGCCTGGCATTGGAGAGCCGGTCGAGAAAGAGATGGAAATGCGTCGCCGTCGATCTCGGCGGAATGTAGGTGCTATTCTGCAAGTGAGACAAGGCCAGTCCCACGGGATCGCGCTGCCCTAACAAGAGACGCGCCAGGCAGGCACAGGCCGCCCGCCCATAGGCGAATTTCGAAGGCGTGCTCAGTCCGAATCCCATCGACCCGCTAGTATCGAGCACGAGGATGGCATTGAGACTCGTTTCCTCGTCGAACTGCTTGATGTAGTAGCGATCGCTCTTGGCGTAGACGCGCCAATCGAGCAGGCGCACCTCATCGCCGGGGCTGTAGGCGCGGTGTTCGGCAAACTCGGTACACCCGCCCTTCATGGTTGATCGGTGCTGGCCGGACATGAAGCCATCGACAATTTGCGTGGCGACAAATTCCAGATCAGCCAGGCAGGCCTGGTCTTCCGGAAGGACCAGGTCGTAGTAAAGGCTCGGTTCCCCCATACGCGAGATTCAGTCAGTCAGTGTGCCTAGGCCGCCCCGGATTGCCTCTGACTTCCCGATAACGTACTCACCACCTGGGCCACAATGTCATCCGAAGTGACCCCGGCAGCTTCGGCGTTGAAGGTCGGCATGACGCGATGCCGGAGCACTGGAGCCGCCACGGCGTGAAGATCTTCGGTGGTTGCATGGTAGCGTCCTCGCAAGACCGCCCGTGCCTTGGCCGCCATGATGAGATAGATACTCGCCCGCGGTCCCCCGCCCCAACTGACATTCTCCTTGATGTAAGGTGTGGCCTCACTCTCGTTCGGCCGCGTCATGCGGACGAGGCGAGCGGCGTACTCATACACGTGATCCGCTACCGGCACGGCGCGCACCACCTGCTGCAGAGCGATGATCTGTTCGCCGTCCAACACTTGTTGGGTCTCGAAGGCATAGGCGGTGGTCACCCGTTTCATGATCTCGATCTCCTCCTGAAAGTCAGGGTAGCCGAGGATGACTTTGAGCATGAACCGGTCCAACTGAGCTTCGGGCAAGGGGTAGGTCCCCTCCTGTTCGATCGGGTTCTGAGTCGCGAGAACGAGGAAGGGGTCGGGCAACGGATAGGTATCCCCGCCCACCGTCAATTGGCGCTCTTCCATGGCCTCGAGAAGCGCACTTTGAGTCTTGGGCGGCGTCCGGTTGATCTCATCGGCCAAGACCATGTTGCCAAAGAGCGGACCGGGGATGAAACGGAAAACCCGTTTCCCCGTGGTGCGATCCTCTTCGAGCACGTCGGTCCCGGTGATGTCCGCCGGCATGAGGTCCGGGGTGAACTGCACCCGGCGGAAACTCAGGTGGAGCAGGGAGGCCATCGTCGAGACGATCTTGGTCTTGGCCAATCCCGGCACGCCTTCGAGGATGCAGTGTCCCCGGCACAGGAGAGCCACCATCAATTGCTCGATGACGTCTTCCAATCCGACGATCACGCCCCCCATCTGGGTGCGAAGTTGATCATAACTGCGGTGAAGCTGATTCACCACCTCCACGGCGGAGGGGTCCGACGAACGCTGCGGGCCTGCCATGCGGGACTCTCTTCTCGGACCCCCCAAGGAGTCAAGGATCCGTCCACAAGTCCTTGGTGGGCAAGGTGAGACGGGCGCCTCGCCTCGCTGTCAAGGAGGCGAAACCAAGGTGAGACAGGCGTCTCGCCTGTCACAGAAGCAGGAAGGACCGGCGAAACGCCGGTCTCAGATTATTCCTGGGAGGCGGTCAGGCGGAGATACTGAATGCCGCCGCTCTCGGCGGGATCCAACAGGGTCATGGAAACCTCGACTACATCTCCCACCCCTGGAGCCTCCTCGGTCTGCCACGCGGGTCCCGAGATGGGAACCCAGCTATTGAGGTCCACGCTGCCTTCGACGCCCACGCGGACGCCGGCGAAGGCATTTCGGCGCGGATAGCTGAAGGTGGGCCGACCGTCGACCAAGGCGATTTTTGGTCCCACAGTCACATCATCCGCGCTCTTGGCGTCGCTCCCGTAGAGATACTCGAAAATATTGGGGATGTTGTCCTCGTCAGGATCGCCCTCGGCCGAAGCCAATTCGTTGGCGGTCAACCAGGCGTTGAAACCCTCGCCACCGCCGGGATCGCCTCCGCCGTCACCTTGCAAGGGTGTCCCTTCAATCCAACTCTCGGCCTTGCTCGAGTCTGGTTTGGACGGCGGATCAGAAAGCGTCAGGGTCGCGCCGCCGCCATCGGCGTTGACGGGCCAGGGTTCGTCGTCATCATAACGGAAGGCGTCGATGACCCCGCCGGCACCGTCCACCAAACGGATGGTTTCCCCGCCGTCGTCCAACCGTCCCGAATACTCCCCGGCCACCGGATGTCCCTTGCCATAGCGAGATTCGAAAGCCGCCAGATTCCGCACCACGATGACACTCTCCCCCGGTGCCAAGGATTGAATGCTTCCCTCAGAGAAATTGAAGTCGATCCCGGCGGCAAAGTTGACGCCATTGAGATCGGCGACGGCGGCTCCGGAGTTCATGATCATGAGGTACTCGAACTGACTGGCACTGGTCCAACCCTGGGCGCGTTCGGCGTCCGTCGGAGCCGGAGGATGATACATGAGCTCATTGATCACGAGATCATCGGTACCCAAGGTGAAGGTGGCCACCGTCAAGGGAGACCAGGTGACGCCACCGAAAATGCTCTTCGAATAGTAACGGGCTTTCACCGTCATCGTGCCGGTTACGGGAATGGGATTCTCATAGGCCTCGGCGTTGGCACTGATCTCGATGGCGCCGCTCTCGGTGAAATGATAGGGATCGGAACCGTCGGTGGTGTAGAAGAGCGAGGCGGTGGTCCCCTCGAAGGTGACCTCGTACCCGGAAGTCACAGCGCCGCCATGTTGAGCCAGCACCGGGGCGGCCTTCTTGGGAAAGAGATCCTTGTCCTTGAATTGCTCCAAGACGATGTCCGTCCGCTGTGGCAGGTAGGTTTCCAGCATCCAGTCGCGCTCCCCGCGCCACTCGTCAATGGTATGTGGATTCCCCGAATTGTCGTCGCCCCAACGCGCGGTTTCCGCATAAATGGCAGGCTCGATCTCATCCGCCATGGCGCTGTAACGCTCGATGAGCTTGTCCGGCGTGAGGATACCCTCGGTGAAAAACATCCGCTGAGTGCGGTCGGCCCACTTGATCTGGAACCAGAGAAGATCCTTCAGCGCATCGTAGGGTTGTCCCACGCCTTGCACGTTGCGCGGCGCGTTCATGTTCAAGGGTGAACGGCTGCGGTTGTTGCCCATGGTGTTCTCGAAATCCCAGGTGTAATGCTTGAATCCGGTGCTCTCCTCCGTGTTGAGGCGCCCCCACCAGTAGTTCTTGTTCGGCCAGTCCCAGTTCCCCGCCCAGTAGTTGATGATCATGTAGTCCGCGTAGTGATCGGCATCGAGAAAGACCTTCAAGTCCGGGCTGCGCGTGCCGTCGGGGTTCAAGCCCTGCAGCGCCATCCAGTCCTCATAGGTTTCCGCGGATCGACAGGCGGAGACGTAGGCGTTCCAATCGCGGTTACCGCTGTTGGACGGATCATTCCCGTTCTCCACCCCGCCGCGATTCTTCACCTCGCCCGAATTGTTCGCATCCCAGTCGTCGGAATCACCGCCGTAATAAGTCGCCGAGAGATCTTCATTGGGCCGCTCGGTGAGATTGTAGAGACCCCAGTAGAGACCATTGATGTAGAGGTGCTGGAAGCCGCCGCGAGGCCCATAATGCCCTGCGTCCCAGGTGAGTCGGCGGCCAAACTCGTCGCGAGTGAACTGCACCGTGGTTCCCGCGGCCCCCCAGGCGTAACCGTCGTTGGCGCCGGCGCGGAAGACGATGGTATCAAAGTTGCTCGTCGCTCCCGGGAGATCGATGATGTCCTCCCGCAAACGCTCCACGCCGTATTCGCTCTTGAACAGGAGACGGAAGGAGTGCTTTTCGGTGGCGCTGGCCTGACGGAAGAATCCTCCTTGAATTCGCGCCCCGCAGTCGACCTGAAACTTGGCCGTGCCGTCCGGCTCGATCCATTCGAAAGAGATCGGTCTCTCCCATTCCACTCCCTTGGCTTCGGGATTGGCATAAATGCCTTTCGATCCGAAGAAGTCTTCCACTTTGCCCACGAAAGACACGGTGGGCAGCGAACGGAGAGAATCGCGCATGTGGGCTGCATTGGGCTCCGTGATCTCCGGATCCATTCCGTAGTCGACCCGGAAGCTTCCCCACTTCTCGGGAAATCCCTCGGGCGCATCGGGCTGCTTGACCACGTCGTCGTGGAAGATGTAAGTATGCGTGTCCGTGTTCGTGCTCTGCCATTTGGACTTCTTCGCCATCGCACGTACCACGGCGGTCGTCTCAATCGTAATCGGACCGGTGTATTTTGTCGCCGGACTGAAGAGCGTGCCCTTGGCGGGATCACTACCGTCCAGGGAGTAGAAGATTTCCGCATCCTCCGTCGCCGTGGTGATCTCGAGCTGGAAGGGTTCATCATAGAACCCACGGTCCACGCTGAACTTGGTATCGGCGACGAAGCCTAACAAGCCGGATTCGTTGGCCTCTCCCGGCGTGGGATCGTTGAAGAAATGGAGAGCGTCTTCAAAGGACCCGTAAGAGACATTGCCGAACTGCTCGGGGAAGTTGAACTCATTCAAGAAAGCGCCGGAGGGGTCAAGGAACGCGAGATACTCACCGCCTCCGTCGAGTTGAAAGTTGGTGTGGAGTTCCCCTTCAACCAGGGCCTCTTCACTCCCGGAGGCGAAGATCAAGAGATAGCCGCCGGCTTTGAGGGTCGTGCCCGCGGGGAAAGCCCACTTGTCCAGGACTTCCTCATCGTCCGTCAGGGAGTAGCCGCCGAGGTCGACTGCCGTGCCATCCGGATTGTGAATTTCAATCCAATCGGGCGTCTTCCCCTGGGCGGTCTCGGGTGCCTCGCTGCCGCTGGCCATGAATTCCGTGATGACGGGTGCCGCCGAGACGGACGAAAGAAAGAAGAGGCCGAAGAAACCGGAGAGAGCGCAGAGAAAACGGGGCGTAGCCATGGGACGGGAAGTTTGGGGTTGGATGTTCAACATAGGGGCATGGAAGGTGTCAATTCAAGAAGAAGCCCGATCGAGGTCGTCGCGGCCGCTAAATAAATAATTAAATAAATTTGATCGCCCATCCCAAATGGCAAACCCGCAGGGAGCCCGTTCACGAGCCCCACTGCGGGAACACCATCATCAACGCCTCAGCCACCAACGAGCCGGGGCGTCATTCGTCCACACGACCGGCAACCTCGAGAACGATGCGGTAGAAGCCGCGCACCGCCTCCGCGTGGCTCGGAAGCGAGACGCCGTTCACTGCCTCACCGCCGTCCATAGGCTGCCAGATCTTGAGGTCTTTCGACCACTCGAGCTTCGGCTCCAGGTTCTTATTCCCGATCGCCGCAAAAAGCTCGGAGGAGATCACCAGGTCTCCCTCCGCCACATCGAGGTCGATCTCGATATCCGGTAGGCGAAGCGAAAACTCGTCCACCGGCGACGTGCCGAAGAGAAACTCGATCACATTGCTCGCGCCGTCCAAGTCGATGTCGGCCCCGGGAGCCATCCGGTCCGACTCCGGCTCACCCGTGGGATTGAGGCGGGCCATGGCCCAGTCCTCGTAGTGGAGGATCTCCCGCGTGCCGCGAAAGCGCCAGGCGTCCTCCTTGGCCAAGGCACCCACGTAGTCATCGCCCGAGGCGAGCACATAGAACACGCGCTCCTTGTCCGCCGTCGACCAGCCTTCCACCTGCGCCGCCACCTCGAGAGGCTGGACCCCACCAATTTCAGAGAGATCGAGAGTCTCGATCCCGTGGGATCCCACCGCGATCCAGGCTTGGGTTTGGCTCCCATTCACCTCGATCTCCCTCAACTCCTGGGTGTAGACCGGGCCCGACAGGCTGGCGGATACCACCCTGTCGCCAGTCCCAGCGATCACGCTCACCACCTGCTGAAATTCCGCGAAGAGCAGGCCCTCGTGCAGCGCGAGCTGACTCGGCTGGCCCGGGAGTTCGATCAGGCCGTCTCGCACCAGCTCGCCCCCGTCGTCCGACTGGCGCCACTGCCAAATCAAGAGCCCGGCCGCGTCCTCATCGTCGTCCGCGCCCGGCTTGAGGATCTGATCTCCCAGGACCACCGTCGGCGTGTAACGCCCACCCGGGACCTCGACTTGAGACACGAGAAACGCCTGCTGACCGTCGTAGATGGAGGCCTGCAAGACGCTGTCCGAGGTGAAATGGAAAATGATCCGCTCGGGATCCGTCTGCTGCTGATCCATCTCCGGCGCGCTGGTGAAGAGCACATCGCCGCCGTTGTCTTCGTAAACGCCTTCGAGGATCCCGGGGAGACTCACTGGCTCTCCGACAACGGGATGGGTGGTGTCGGCAAAGCTCACCTCGCGGAGTTCGTAGCGGTGAATCGTCGTCTCCTGCTGCCTCTCGTAATGGCTCTCCTTGTAGCTCAAGAGGAGGTTGTCGCCGCGCAACACCATGGGACCGAATTCCGCCCAGTCCCTCGGATCAATCACCGTTTCCGAAACCAGCTCCGGGTCTGCCGGCTCGGTCACATCGAGCACGAGAAGGCTGATCTTATCAAAGCTGGGATACCCGCTGTAGTAGTAGCCTCCGCCACGCCCGGGAAAAGCGATGTCCGCTGCGACCCCACCGTCGAATGCGATGTCGTCGATGAACCAAAAGCCACCATGGTAACCACGGCTCTGGATCCGCGGCCGCCACAGGAGATGTCCCTGGACAAAATCACCCACCACCGAGTCCAGGCCATGCGATTGATAGCCCTCGCCCAACTCGTGCCGATAGCTGCCTAACAAGAGCGGATTCGTCACATCGCCGACATCGTAGATGTCCGTGTGGAGTTCGTTGTGCTGGATCCACTCCCAACGGATCTCCGGCTTGTGTCCGTCCGGCAGCTCTTCTTCGCCGTCGGGCCAAGGTTCCCCATCCGGATGCTCCGGCTCCTCTACCGGAACCGCCACTTGCTCGCTCCACTGCCGCAAACGCGCCAGGTAAAGCCGATCGCCATCCTTGCGCAATCCAGCCACGGCACCAGGCGCCAACTCGAACTCGCCCACGATCTCATCCGGCTCTGCTTTCGTCGTGACCCGCACTTGGGTCGAGGCGGCGGCGTCACCCCAAGAATAGCCCTGACCGATCTGCCAGAGATGCTCTCCCATCTCCAGGACCTTGTAGGCATCCCAGGCCAGGGGAAGTTCCGCGACCAAGGCCGGCTCATCCCGGTCCGCGGCGTCCACGACCAAGAGTTCCCGGCCAGAGATCGAAACCACGTGAGATCCCAGCGCGGTGGCACGCCGCCCCTGAATCTCATGCTCGATGGCGCCGCGCACTTCCAAATCGTCATCGTGCACGTCCACGATCTGCATCAAGTTCTTGTACTCATACCCATTTTGCCCTTTCACCCGGGTCTGGATGGGCAAGAGGAGCAAGTCTTGATCCGTGAGGTAACCCACCGCCTTCTCGTCCCAATTGGCCTCGCTCCAGGACCGCCCGTCACTGGGGTAGACTCGCTCGATCAAGGAGGGCTCGTTCGGATCCGCCACGTCGAAGAGTGAAATGGCCACCCGGTTCTCCTCGATTCCCACCGAGAGTAGGCGGTCGCCCTCCGGCACGAGATAGGTGGACCATCCGGGAATCTCCAGCTCGCCCAACGACTTCAGATTGTTTGGGTCACTGAGATCGATGACGAAGAGCGGGTCCTTCCGCAGTTCGACAAAGAAAGTCACCACATAGAGCCGATTCCCATCAAACCGCGTGGCGTGCAATCGTTCCTGCGGGGCGAGAATCAATTCATCGAGCTTGTTCGAACGTTCGCCGGAGAGATCGAAACTCTCCACATAGGTCACCCGTTCCTGGCGCCAAACATTTTTCTCCGTCACCGTGGTGAGAATGTCATCCTCGATCCGCAGTTTGAATTTGTCAGGCAAATGCGCCTTCAAGCCGACGGTGTGGGCCACTTCCATCGTCTCCAAATCCCTTCCGATGGGGATGACGTGCACGCGCGATTTGGTCAACCGCGCCACGCTGTCATAGTGCGAGGTGGTCACCAGGAGATGCTCGGGCGAAGCCGTGACGACCGAGTTCCAGAACCATCCGTTGTTGTCGATCAACTCGAGGGGCTCTCGCGACACCGGTGAGGCGGGCTCACTCAGATCTACCGCATTCACCACCAGTCCTTGCCGCCAGTAGACACCGCCCTCTTCATCCTCCGCGGGTTCGTGCAGTCGCGTCACGAGATAGAGGCGTTGACCCACGAGCCGGCTCTCGAGGTAGTCGCCATCGAAGGCAACCCGGCTAACCACTTCCAGCTGATCACCACTGTGCTTCACCACGATGGCCTCCGTCTGTTGCATGGAGCTGTGCGGCACCGCAATGTCGCTGAACCATCCGTAAGCGGAAAAGTTCACGTAGTTGGCGAGCAAGAGCACGTGGTCGTCATCGAGTATGTACATCTGATCGCCGACCGACGGCATCCTCAGGGCGGCGAGTTTCTCCGGCTTGGCCGGTTCGCTGAGGTCGAAGACCTGGAGCCCGCGCAGCTGATTGAAGAAATACAAGGTGTCGTCGCGCCATTGCCAGAGATCCGATTCCTGCACCGTATCGGGCGCACCGCCTCCATCTGCCCGATCCCCTT
>JANQJH010000529.1 GCA_028281705.1 Verrucomicrobiales bacterium | reverse complement strand
ATCGTCTCCCCACCAGCGGGAAAATCGGTCACCGTTTCCGGCTTCCTGCCTTCCTGCTTCTGGAGTCCAGCCTCATCGGGCGGGGCGCGAAAGTAGTGGGATCCCGGAAGTGCGCAAGTGCTTTTTCGATCGATTTCGTAACTTTCTTCATTCGGCGCTCCCACGGGCCCGCCCCCAGCCTTCCACCTACCACCAGCCCCACGCCAGAGCCCCCTGCTCCGCAGTCCTCATCCCGCCCCCCAAGAGGGAATAATGGTCGACAAACCGCAGAGTTCTCGCATTAGATGTGGCCATTCAAAGACCATGAGCAACGCATCACCTAAATTGCACAACGCCATGTGGCCCGGCCTGGTCGGCAAGGGCGGCGAAGGCGCGGAACCACCCATCGAGTTCGACAAGATGCTCGAACTCACAGCCAATGCCGACGTCAACGGCCAGAAGTTCGACGGGATCGATTTCTTCCTCTTCGATCCGCACATCAATATCGACATCAGCGAAGACGACCTCAAGGCCATGGCCGACAAGGTGGCGGCGAAAAACCTCGCCGTGGGTTCTCTCGTCGCCCCCGTCTGGCCCGGGACCGTGGGTGACTCCGCCATGGGCGATGACGAAGCTCGGAAGAAATTCGTCCTCGCGGTGGAGAAAGCCTGCCGCATCGCCAAGATCCTCAACGAGCACGGCGTGCGGAAGTACGGCGTCATCCGCATCGACTCGGCAGACAACCCGGAAAACTGGTCGGCCGACCCTGTGGGAAATACGAAGAAGATCGCCGAAACCTTCCGCGAAGCCGGCAAGGTCGCGGCCGATCATGGCGAGAAACTGGCCGCCGAAGGCGAGATTTGCTGGGGCGGCATGCACAGCTGGAAGGCCATGATCGACACCTTGGAGGCGACCGGCATGCCCGATGTCGTTGGATTCCAGGCGGATCTGGCTCACACCTACCTTTACTTGTTAGGCTACAACGCTCCCGAAGCCGCCCTGCTCAAGGACGGCTACTCCGAGGAGGAGCTGGACGCGGCCTACACCACCATGACCGATGCCCTCCGCCCCTGGACCTTTGATTTCCACGTGGCGCAGAACGACGGCACGGTGCACGGCTCCGGCTCGCACGACAAGACGGGTCGCCATTGCCCGGCGGATGACCCCAACGGCAAGCTCGATATCGTCAAGGCCTCCGGCTACTGGCTGAAAGAAAACGGCCAGGCGACGAAGCGCTTCCAACACATCTGCTGGGATGGCTGCATGTTCCCCAACGAGATGCTTCTCAATCAAGACACCTGGAACACCATTCTCGGCAAGATGATCGAGGTCCGCGACGCCCATGGCTGGTCCTAGCCTGGACCACACCAGAACATCCATCTTTGCCAAGAGCGCCTCACCCGGATTCGGGCGAGGCGCTTTTTTCTTTTCCCTGGCCGTCGCTCGATGGATCGATGGAAACGATGCGTGGCGAAAAACTATCGATTGGCCCTCGCGACCTTTCTAACGAACTTCTGTCGCACTGCATCGCGGCAGGCGGTTTCCATGGATCGAGAACTTCTCCAACACCTCAGCAAAGATGAAATCCGCCAGGAGCTTCGCGGGTTTCCCTCAACGGCCGTTGAAGCCGTTCTCCAACTCCAACAGAAGGCCTCGACCGCGCGGCTGCAAAACGCCGTTCTGCAGATTCTCGCCTTCTATCTCCCGCGCGGGGCTGATCGGGGCAATCTCTCGGCCACGCCCCTCACTTCCCGTTTGCGAGAGGATTTGGGAGTCGACTCCCTCACCTTGTCTGAAGCCGCCTTCAAGATGGAGGAACTCTTCAACGTGCGCATCGAAAACGCCGAACTGGCCAACATCCAGACGGTCGCCGATCTCACCGCTTTCGCCGAGGCGAAGCTGTTCCGCGAATCCGGCAAGCCCTCGCCAAGACCATGAAATCCAGGGCCGTCGTGATCACCGGCATGGGATTCGTCACCAGCCTGGGACACTCCACCGAAGAAGTCACCGACCGTCTCAAACAGGGCCGGCATGGGTTCTCCCGGGTCGATCTTCGCGAGGGGCTCAACCTCCCCATCAAGGTTGTGGGACCGGTTCGAGGCTATGCCTTTCCCTCGCCCGATCCCAGTGACTGGCGCCTCCCCGAGGAGAGCGTCCTGACCCCTGAAGACGACCTCGCGAGCCTTCCCCCACACGGTATCTACGCCGTCGATGCCCTGGAGCAGGCCCTGGCCCAGGCTGGACTGACGAAGGACGATCTCTCAGACCCGGTGACCGGTCTCTACGCCGCCTCCGGTGGTTCTCCCTTCCTCCTCCGCCATCATCTCAGCCGATACGAAGAACGGCAGTGGCGTCGCGGACATCCCATGGGGATCGTCCGCTCGATCGCCGGGACATTGAATTTTAATCTCGCGGCCCGCTATGGGATTCGCGGGGCGAACTGTGGCTTCGTCTCCGCCTGCGCCTCCAGCAGTCACGCCCTGGGCCATGCCTACGACGAGATCATGCTCAGCCGCCAGGATCGCATGCTGGTCATGGGCGCTGAAGAGTGTCTGGTGGAAAACGTGATCCCCTTCGATGCCATGCGCGCCCTGACCTCGAATCCAGATCCCGAGACGGCATGCAGACCCTTTGACCAAAGCCGCGACGGCTTTGTCGTGACCGGCGGGGCCGTGGCCCTGATTCTGGAATCAGCTTCCATCGCCCGCCGCCCGCCACTGGCGAGGCTCCGCGGGTGGGGTCAGGCTTCGGACGGATACCACGTGGCCGGCCCGCACCCCGACGGTGCCGGCCTGAGCATGGCCATCGAGAGAGCCCTCCGGTCTGCGGAAACCGAGCCTCGAGAGATTGCCTACGTCAACGCCCATGCCACCTCGACCATCGCCGGCGACCGGGCGGAAGCCTTGGCATTGAGACAGGTATTCGATCCCCGGCACGCGAGCCCCGCCATCGTTAGCACCAAGGGGCTCACCGGCCACGGATTGAGCCTGTCCGGGATCATGGAGGCCGCCTTCACCATCCTATCGCTCCAACACAATTTTCTGCCGGGAAACCGCAACTTGATCGAGCCGGATAGTGCCTGTGCCGACATGCATTTTCCCACGGAGGCCAAGGAACAACCGGTCGCGTCCGCGATCAACAATAGCAGCGGTTTTGGTGGCTCTAATGTGTGTCATGTATTCACCCAACCCTAACTCAACTTAAACTTACACTGATTCTGGAGTTTAAGTTTTTATAATCCCAACGATGCCCGAACCACTAACCGCCTGGATCTTGAAAGCTGCCTGGATAGGAATGCTCGGAGGCGTCGTTTCCGGAGCCGTGATCGGTCTTTTCTTCCACCGGGAAGACTGGATGGGCGGCTACAACAGTTTTCGACGCCGGCTCACCCGCTTGGGGCACATCTCATTCTTCGGTCTCGCCTTCGTCAATCTCGCCTTCGCCGTGACCCATCACCTCATCACCCTGACCGCACCGTGGGCGCAATGGGCGGGAATCAGCTTCATCATCGGAGCCGTCAGCATGCCCACCTGCTGCTTTCTCACGGCCTGGCGCAAGCCCTTCCGGCACGGCTTCTTCATTCCCGTCGGAGGCGTCCTGTTGGGCATCCTCTTCACGCTCATCGGCTGGCCCGCACAGGCCTAACGAACGAACGCAACTGACCAAACAACTCGATCCTCAATCCCATTCCATGCCCATGAAACTCGGACTGATCGCCATGAGTGGCATCCGGTGTCACAACAAAGAACTCCTGGAAATGGGCCTCAACCTGCCCGGCTTCGTGGAAAGGAGCAAGGTCATCGCCTCCCTTCCGAGCCTCGGCCTTCTCACTCTGGCGGCACTGACGCCGGAGCACATCGACATCAGCTACGTTGAAGTTCCCGACATCAACGAACTCGACGGCCTCCCTGGAGACTTCGACGTCGTGGCCATCTCCAGCTTCTCCGCCATGATCAAAGACGCTTACCACCTGGCGGATCGCTACCGCGAGGCCGGTGTGACCGTCGTTCTCGGCGGGCTCCACGTCACCATGGTTCCCCAGGACGCCCAACCCCACGCCGACGCCATCGTCATCGGCGAGGCCGAGCCCGTGTGGCGCCAGGTTCTGGACGACATCGAGAACCGCTGCTTGAAAAAACGTTATGACGCCCGCGGGCAATCCTTCAACCTGGCGGAGGCTCCCATGCCGCGTTTTGATTTGTTAGACATTTCGCGCTACAACCGCCTCACGGTGCAAACTCAGCGAGGCTGCCCCTATCACTGCGACTTCTGCGCCGCCTCCATCCGATTGAGCCCTGGATTCAAGACCAAACCCGTGCCCAAGGTCGTGGAAGAGATTCACCGGATCAAAGAACAATGGGCCCATCCCTTCATCGAGTTCGCCGACGACAACACCTTCGCCGACAAACGCCACGGACGCGAACTCGCCCGGGCGCTCATCCCCGAGGGTCTGCGCTGGTTTACCGAGACAGACATCTCCGTGGCCCGCGATCCCGAGCTTCTGCGTCTCATGAAAGAAGCCGGCTGCGCTCAGATTCTCATCGGCCTCGAGAGCCCCGACGTGCACGGGCTCAATGGTCTGGAGAAAAAGGCCAACTGGAAACATCGCCAGGCTGATCGGTACCGTCAGGCCATCGCCACCATACAGGACGCCGGAATCACGGTGAACGGCTGCTTTGTTCTCGGCCTCGATCACACGGATACCACTTCCTTTGACGCTGTCTTCGATTTCGTCCAGGAAACCGGCCTCTATGAAGTGCAGATCACCGTCATGACTCCCTTTCCCGGCACACCGCTCTACGAGAGATTGAAACGCGACAAACGCCTCCTGCGTGAGGGAGCCTGGGAACTCTGCACCTTGTTCGACGTCAACTATCTCCCGGAGAACATGACCGTCACCGAACTCGAAACCGGATTCCGCGAACTCGGCCGCCGCATCTACGACGACGCCTTCATCGATGGCCGCCGGCGGGCATTCTTCAAACGCCAGGCCGAGTTGCGCCAAGCGAGAAGCCTATCAGAACAAGAAGGCGCCGCCCTCCTCAACTGATCCGCTCACGTCATTCGGCCTTATCCTCGACGGATTTCCACGCCCAAACAAAGGCCACGATGAACACGACATCGATGTAGGCAAACGGGAGCCACATGGAGGGAACGCCGCCCGTCGCCTGATGATAGAGAACGACGCCCGCATAGGCCGCCTTGAGACCCACGCCGTACCACATCAGCTCTCGAAAGCGCCGGGGATCCATGGCGATTCGGGCAAACATCACGCCAAAGATGACCAAGATGATCGCCGGAAACTGAATGTAACCGGCATGGTTTGGCAGGGGGACACCGTAGTGCTCGAAGACCTGTTCGGCAGCCACGAGGAAGACCACGCCGAGAACGAGATCATACACGGCAGAGGCCCAAAAGACGGCTTTGATCCACGTCGTTTTCATGTCATGAAATCGTGTTTCAAGACCCACAGTATCCCGCCTGCCGGCCAAAACCGAAAGAAGATTCTCAACGATCAGCCATTTCGGTTTCTCCCTGCCTTGGCCGCGTTTCTCTGCTATCCAATCAGCCAGACACCATGGTCATTCGCCGTCTCCTGATCCTACTCTCTCTCGTCACCTGCCTGCCTGGCGCCGCCCAGGAAGACGACGATTTCCAGCGCGCCACTCCCGGTTACGCCTTCTCTTTCCCTCGCGATCATGGAAGTCATCCGGAGTTCAAACTCGAATGGTGGTACCTCACGGGTCATCTGAGAGAGGTGGCCACCGGTCGGCGATTCGGATTTCACACCACCTTCTTCCGCGCCGCCCTCCGGCCCTGGGAAGACGAAGCCAAGCCCCCGGCGACACCTCTCTTCGATAACCGGCAAGCCTTTCTCGCTCATGTGGCTCTCCTCGACGTGGCCACGGGGAAACTCCACGTCGAAGAACGTCTCAATCGCCAGGGATGGGACGCCATGGCATCCGTGGCGGATCTCGCCGTGACGAACGGCAATTGGTCCCTGATACACAAGCCAGAGCAACCCACCGGGCACACGGAAACGATGACGCTACGCGCCTCCATCCTCGCCGACGCTCGATTCGAACTCACATTGATGCCGCTCAAGCCCAAGGTCATCTTTGGTGAGAACGGCGTTTCCATCAAATCGTCCACTGGCAACTCCGCGAGTCATTACGTGACCTTCACCCGTCTCGCAACCGAGGGCACTCTTCAATTGTTAGGCAACACTTATCGAGTCGAGGGCCTCTCCTGGATGGATCACGAGTTCAGCAGTAGCCAGCTTGGCCCCAACCAGGTGGGCTGGGACTGGGCCAGCATCCAGCTCATCGACGGCCGCGAGATCATGCTCTACCGGTTACGTCACCGCGACGGCACGGCGGATCCGGCGTCCCAGTTCACCTGGATCGATGGCGAGTCACGGCAAACTGCCTTGAAATCCGATGCATGGGAATGGAAAGCCCGCCGCGTCTGGACCAGCCCGGACACCAAGGCCAACTATCCCATCGACATCGACGTGACCTGCATGGATCCGGAAAACGGACAGAAGAGGCGTCTCCGTTTGCGGCCCCTGCACGACGCTCAAGAAATCGTCGCCAAGCTCGACACAATTTCCTACTGGGAAGGCGCCTGTGAAGTGCTCGATGAAACCGGCGAAGTGATAGGTCAAGCCTACGTCGAACTCACCGGCTACGACGGACGCCTGGGCGATCGACTGCGTTAGGCCGCTCCTAGCATCCCCCATTGAATCGCTCGACCGGCTACCTACTCTCGTTCTCCGAACCTCCGAGGATCACAAGACGATAGAAACCCATCTTACCCCCACCTGAATGCTCCTCTGCCAGCGTTTCGCCATCACCGGCCACCACGGCAAAACGCTCCCAGGAACCTGAAGACATCGTGCCCGAGTATTCGACGCCATACTCAATCCCGGACTTCGAAGCCCACCGCAGGATGATGCCCCGGCCCTCATCCGCAAGTTCCACACGGAGCTGGGGCAGCTCCGTTTCAATCACCTCGGCGAGATGGCCCACCGAGCCTGCAGCATCTTCTGCCTCGTCCACAACAGTGGTCCCCAGCGTTTCCACATCCGCCATTTCGTCCACAATCATAGTCTCCACCCATTCGTCACCTGCCATGGCTCCCAGTTCGGCATCATCGACATTGACTCCGCCCTCCAACTCCATCGTCGCGGGCTCATTCGGCGTGCTCACCGGCGGCGGCGGCGTGTCTTTCACCTCCACCACCGTGCTCTCCACCTGGGTTGCCGCAACGTGCCGGGAGCCAGGACGCACATAGAAAGCCGGCTCTTCGTCTTCGATCCTGGACGGATCAAGATCACCCTCGACCGTCATGCTAGACTCGCCGACGCGGCTCAAAACACGTGCTGTCAGAATGGAGCCTTCCGAAGCATCCGTCAACATGTTTTGTTGAGCCGAAAAGACGAAAACAGCTCTTGGCTCCGGCAAACAACCAAAACACCAGGGCGATCAGGATGGCGCCGAGGACGAGACGCACGAAGGGATCACCGTCATCATCCCCACTGGCACTGGACGAAGATGGCGCTGTCATCACCTGGGGCCACCGGTCACCCGGTGAATCCTATTCTCAATCAAAACAAAACGGTCCATCTCAAAACGAGGTCCCGAGACTAATCTGGAATTTGATCTGCCGTCGAGCAGCGAAATCCGGGAGTTCCGTTTTTCGTTCGAACCGTGAAACGGAAGGTCACTGTGTTTGGCTACTCGCACTTCGTGAGTACATCCGCAATCGCATGGAGGTCTGCAAGTCGAGAACGCGGCGATTCTTCTTCTCAAAATCGGCCACTTCGGTTGCCAATTCCGACCGGTTCCAGGCAATCAGATCATTGGCCACCATGGGCGTCATCGCCGGATGATGGGCGATGAGCGTGGCGTAGGCGGCCACGATTTCTCCACGCAAATCAACGTGCCCGTTCGTGCCGTGGACCGAGAGCGCTTTCACGATCTCTTTCAGTTCGGCCTCCGTCCGGCGTTCGCCCTCGAAATACAGTTTCTCGATCGCGGCCACCGCCTTTGATTTTTCCTTCTCAATGAAAGCCGTGGTCAAGGCCGCCAACTGTATCGTGGTACTGAAGGCCGCCGCATTGTGAAACCGTTTGGCAATGTACTGCCGGTCCTCCGCTACGTCACTCTGACCCAGCAAAAGGATGTAAAGCGAATGCCATTCGGCATAACGAAAGTTTTTCAAGAATGCGTAGATCTCTTCCCGGGAGAGAGGATGCTTCAGGCTCATGATCTCCTTGTAAGGAGCGCTTCCGATTTCCAAATGGGCCACCGCGCGGATTTGAGCATCGGCGTGCCCGAGAAGATCCGAGAAATAGTTGATCCGAAGCATGGGCTGCTCATTCCACGTCGGCGCCAATCTCAAGATCTCACGCGCGACGGGATCGAAAGCCGCATCCGCCAGCCCGAGACGTTTCCAATCGCTCTTCTCGTCACGTTTGGCGAGAACCACGGCATCCTCCGGATACAGTTCGAGCCGCCGGCGGGTCGTGCGGTCGACCAAGAGATCGATCTTCGATCCATCGTCCTCGCCCTTCAACGCTTCTACGATCTCAAACGTGAACGGTTTCCGCGGATCCTCGCGAGCCAAGACCACCACGGCACTATCGATGAGGTCATCCGCTGCCGACCGCTTGGGATACGGCACACAGATCTGACAGGCGCTGCTTTTAACTGCCATTCCCATCAGAAAAGCGAGGGCACAAGCGGCGATCGCCGGTACACGAGATTTGGCAAACTCTCTCATCTCAACATTCTTCGTTTTCCCAAACGGGTGCAAGAAACCGCAACGCGATGACGGCATTCGCGACGCCCGCGAGAACTCAATCTCTCCCTCCACAGAAGAATTGGCCAGCCCAAAAGTAGAGTCCAGTCCCGCAGCCTCCCCAATGCCACGAAACGCCCCCGGGGTCAACCGGGGATCACTCTCTCCATGCCATATGATACGCCTAGTGGCGGATCCCCTCCCGCGAAGCCTCTAATGATCACAGGTACAGGCGTACTCTCTCTGGTCACAGGTCGGACAATCCTCGAGATTGACGTTGAAGCGCACGCGGACCATCTCGGCTTCCGGGCTCGTCTTGATCTGCACAACCGTGGGGAAATCATTGCCCTCCGGCAAGGCCTTGTCCGAGATCAGGGTCTCGCCACTTCTGGCAAAGGCAAGATTCGTGGGATTGGACCGGTCGCCGGCAATGACCGAGACGCTCTGCTCTCCGAGGGTCACCGCGTTGATATCGTCGTCGACGAAGGTAATCTGCACTTTGCGATCGCCCGTGACAAAGAACTCGGCATGCGGCTCGACCTCGGTGAGGACACGGCCCCCATTCGGTCCTGCGATGATATTGTCATGGGGATGACCGTGATCATCCGCGTCATCGCCTTCGTGAGCATGATCGTCGCCGCCCTTATCGTCATCACCACCCTCCGAGTGTGCGGCTTGGTCGTTATCGCGGTCGTGATCGTGGCCTTGATCGTCACAGGCGGAGAGCCCATGGAGAGCGGCGATCGCGAGAGCGTAGATGGTTAGGTCGATGCGTTTCATGATATTCGTTCGTTATATGGTTATGTGTGTAGATAAAATTGATTCACGGTGTTAGAGCATCGAAACACCTAGCCAGTGGCCGGTGCTCTCGATGCCACGGCCTTCTCCGCCGCCCTTCGACAGAAATTGAAAAACAGGGCCGGCGTGATGCCTAAGCCAAGAATGGTCGAACTAAACAAGCCCCCGATGATGACGACGGCCACCGGATTCAAAATCTCCTTGCCGGGTTCATCCGCCGCGAGGATGAGGGGAATCAAGGCGATTCCGGTGGCGAGCGCAGTCATGAGCACGGGCACCAACCGTTCCAGGGATCCACGAACGACCATGCCGATGGTGAATTGCTCGCCCTCATGACGCATCAGATGGAGGTAATGCGAAATCATCATGATGTTGTTGCGCGCCGCAATCCCCGTGATGGCAATGAACCCCACCAGGGTGGCGATGCTAATATTGTCCAAGGTGTAACGGGTGTAGAGGACGGCGCCGATGAGCGAGACAGGGATATTTGTCAGGACGAGGAGAACAAAGCGAAAGCTCTGGAAGTAGCTATAGAGGAGAAAGACGATGACCACGAGAATGATGGCCGACATGATGGCAATCGTCCGCGTGGCTTCTTGCTGCGCCTGGTACTCGCCCTCGAAGGAAATGGAATAGCCTTCGGGCAACTTCACCTGATCGCTCACGTTCGTCTGCAACTGCTCCACCACGGCGTTGAGATCCGAGGTTGTGGGATTGATCGAGACTACGAAACGCCTCAACGTGTTCTCACGCAGAATGGTATTTGGACCGGCGGCCTGACGGATCTCGGCCACGTAGCTCAGCGGAATGCGCTGCCCGCTTTCAGTATCGATGTAGAGATTCTCCAGACGATCCGGATGCTCTCGCCATGAGGAAGGCAGGCGCACCACGAGGTCATAGACGCGTTGCCCCTCATAGACCTCCGCCACCGCCTCGCCCCCCATGAGAGAGGCCAGTTCGTCATTGAGTTCGCCCGGCGTCACGCCATACGCCAGGGCGCGCTTGCGATCGACCTCGATGCGAAGTTGCGGGATCGATGCCTGCTGCTCCGTTCGGGCTTCTTCCAAACCGGGAATGGCCCGCGCAATACTCGCCACCTGCTCTCCCAAGCGGCGCAACTCCTCGAGTTCCGGCCCGTAGACCTTCACCGCCACCTTGGCCGAAACGCCGCTTAACATGTGTCCGATGCGATCCGCCAGGGGGCCGCTAAAGGCGCTAAACGTCCCCGGAATTTCCCGCATCGTCTCTTTTACTTTCGCCAGTGTCTCCTCACGGTTCGCCTCGCCCTCCTCATTGAATTCCACATCGAACTCCACGGTCGAAACCGGCACGACATGATCGCCGCGCTCGGCACGACCCACTCGATACCCCACGGTTTCGACTCCCGGGAGCCGGAGCAATCGATCCTGCGCCGTCTTGGAGAGTTCCGTCGTCGTTCGCAACGACGTCCCCGGAGCCGTCGTCATCGCGATCACGGCCGTGGGCTCGCGAAACGGGGGGAGAAAGTTGCCGCCCATCTTGGTATAGGCGTCATAGCTAAAATACAAAAGGAACCCTGTGAGAGCCAGCACGAGGAAGGGCTGCGCCAAGGCCAACCGCAACCAAGTGGCCTTGAAAATCGATTTCAATGATCGGACGACCAATCCGTCCTTGTGTTCCCTATCGGCCCTGGGCTTGAGCAGGTAAGAACTCAACACCGGGATCACGGTCAAGGAGACGAAAAACGAAGCCCCCATGCTCACAATCGTCGCGATGGCAATCGGCGTGAAGAGACGGCCTTCAACCCCACTCAAGGCTAACAAGGGCATGAACACCAGAATGATCAATATTGTGGCGTAGAGTATGGAGGAGCGCACTTCGCTCGACGCCTGTGCAATGACTTCCAATTTTGACTTCGGCTCGGCCAAAGTCGCGTTCTCCCGCAGGCGCCGGAAGACATTTTCCACATCGACAATGGCGTCATCCACCACCATGCCAATGGCCACCGCGAGCCCGCCGAGAGTCATCGAGTTGACGCTCAAGTTGAGAAAGTCAAAGACGAGGATGGTGATGGCCAGTGAGAGAGGCATGGCGGTCAATGTGATCAAGGTGACCCGAACGTTGAATAGGAAGAGGAAGAGAACGATCGACACCATGATGGCCCCGTCGCGTAGCGCTTCCTCCAGATTCCCAATGGAGAGATCAATGAAATCCCGCTGACGATAGAGCGTCACCAACTCAACGCCTTCGGGCAGCGTCTCCTCCAGCTCGGCCATGATGGCTTCGATCTTGTCAGTGAGATCGATGGTATCGAAACCGGGCGATTTCCTGACATTGATAATCACGCCTTCGTCACCTCGGATTCCGCCATCGGCCGTGGCGTCGTGTTGGCTCAGTTTGGTTCCCATGCCGGCGTCGCCCCGTCGCGGCTCGATATCCCAGACCACCGAGGCGACATCCTTGATTCGGATGGCACGGTCGTACTCATGAACGACCACCGTGTTCCCCACGTCTTCCAAATCTGACGTCATGGCCAGGTTGCGAACCATGATCTCCTGATCTTGCTCGGTGAGAAATCCACCTGTGGTGTTCCGCACCGCCTTGCTCGCTGCCTCGCGAATCTGCTCAAAGGAGACGCCCAGAGCCAGCATGCTTTCGGGATCGGGCTGCACCTGGATCTGCTTGATACCACCGCCCATGGAAAGGACTTCAGCGATTCCCGGGACGGACTGAAACCGCCGGCCGATCACCCAGTCGGCCAATTCTCTGAGGTCACGCGGCTTCGTCTTTCCGCTGGGATCACGCACCCCCACCATCATGATGTCTCCCATCAATGAGGCCACCGGCGTCATGTAGGGCGTCACGCCCTCAGGCAGGAATTCGCTGGCACCGGTGAGACGCTCCTGCACGAATTGGCGAGCCCGGTAGATGTCCGTCCCCCAGTCGAACTCGACAAAGACCAGGGAAAGCGAAATGTCGTTGACCGAGCGCAGGCGGCTCACCCCCGTCACCCCCATGAGTGCGTTCTCTAACGGAATGGTGACCAGGGTCTCCACTTCCTCCGGAGCGTAACCTGGCGCTTCGGTGAGGATGGTCACCGTGGGCTTGGTCAGGTCCGGCAGAACATCGACCGGCAATTCGAGCGTTTTCTTGAGGCCAAGCAAGAGGATGACCAGCGCCAGGGCCAGGACGAGGGCGCGCTGCGCGAGACTGAATCTGATGAGTCGGTTCAGCATGGATCGCTCAGACAGACGCACGGTGGTTTTTCCAGACGAGTTGCGTCATCACAATCAACAGCAACGTGATGACCACGGCGTAAATCTGCAGATAGATGGACAACCGCCCATCTCCGTTCCCGGCAACCATGGCATCTTCGGCCGCGGCGGCTGCCTTCTGCTCCTCGGTGATCTCAGAGCCATCTTCGTTGTGCTCATGACCATGAGCCGCGTCGAGCGCTTCCTTCAAAGAGATGCTGCCACCCCCGGCGAAGCCGAGCGCGTAGGCCCCCTGGGTCACCACTTCGTCACCGGGAAAAAGGCCGTTCAGAATCTCGACGTAGCCATCATTCTGCTCACCAAGCTGAACCGGCGCTCTGACAAACGCATTCTTCAAATCGTAGTCTTTGACAAAGACCATCCGTTTGGAAGGATCACCCTGGATGGCGATGCGCGGCACCGCCATCACATCCTTGCGCTGCGCCGTGATCATGGAAAACTCGGCACGCATTCCCGGCTGCAGTCTCCCCTCGGGGTTCGGCAGTTCGAAGATCCCCTCGACGGTCCCCGCTTGGAGGTCCGCGACCACGCCAAAACGGAACAACTTGGCCTCAATGACCTCGCCTCCCAAGGCCGGAACGCGAATCCTCGCCGCGGTCCCTGGCGAAACCAAGGCGGCTTCGTTCTCCGGAATCTTGGCCACAGCCCACATGACTGATCGATCAGAGATATCGAGAAGCTCGGCCTCGGGTTCGATGGGCTGCCCCACATTCACATGGCTCTCGATGATCAAACCGCTTTGCGCCGCCTGGAGCGGCACGATCTGCGGCGGATCGCCTAACTGCCGGCTCTCGACCTCAACGAGGGTCGCCCCTTCCTCCACATGGTCACCCACGAAAGCGTGCACCTTTGCCGCACGACCCGAGATCCGCGACGAAAGCACCGAGCGGCTCGAGGGCGTCTCGGCGATACGACCAATCGCGAACAAGGTCGATTCGAAATCACGCGGCTCGACCGGTTCGGTTTCGATGCGCAGATTCTTCACCCCGTTTTCGTCGAGAATGATGGTGTTAGCGGCCCGGCCTCCATCTTGAGCAAATACCTCCGACGGCAACTGGACAACGAGGACAACGAGCATGAAAGACAAACGGCGCATCATTTGGTGAGGGGAATGGGTTTGGCGATGGGATAGGTGCCGGCGATGAATCGCACCTCGGCATCGAGAAGATCATAGCGCTTACGCAACTCGAGGGCGGAGGTCTCGAGCTGCAGCAGTTGGGCCTGGGCCTGCTGCACTTGCAGCCAACTCGCCCGGCCACTCTGTTGCGCGTTCCTGAAAGCCTCAAAGTTCTTCTTGGCCAACGGAAGTGATTCCGCAACCGCGGAGGTGATCAAGCGATGCGCCGCGCTGCGAGAGCGCATCGCCTTGGTAAGTTCGCTATGGACCTCAAAGGCCTTGGCCACGCGGGCCCGCCTGGCTTTCTCGAGATCGATCTTGGCTTCTTCGATGGCCTGCTCATTCCTCTTGTGCAACGGCAGCGGAATGGAAATGCCAATGCCGATGAAGCTGTTTCGCTCGAGCCCCCCGGGTTCATCGACGGCCTGTTCGCGCTCGGCAAAAATCTTGACCGCGATGTCATCCCATCGCTGTGCCATGGCCAAGCCCAGCTGCGCCTTACCCAGATCGGTCGAGACGAGCAAGGAAGCGTAATCCGGCCGATTGCGCAGGACGGCCTGCAGGTCGAATGCCTCCAATGGCGCCGACTGGGGAAGCGCCAGCCCACCGGCCAAGGTGAATTGCGATCCTGGCTCGCTCCCCATCAAACGACCGAGACGCGCCATGGCGTCGGCGACGCCGGACTCCGCCAGCTGGAGTTCCTGCTCGATCAACGTGCCGCTCAGAAGAGCCTGTGAGGCGTCGAGGGACGACACTTCGCCTAACTTTGCCCGCTCCGCGAGAAAGGTGCTGATCTCGCGATTGAGCCCAAGCATCTCCCGCCGCAAGGCCACGGCACTTTCCATCGACTGCAGTTCGATCCAGGCCTTGTCCACCTCAAAGGCCAATTGACGCTGGCGCACCTGAAACTCGATCTCGGCGAGTTCGACATCGTATCTCCGCACCTCTTTCTCGCGCCGCAATCGTGAAGTGATAGGAAACCGCTGACTGAAGGCGATCTCGATCACACTCTCGTCGTCATTCAGTCCCAATTGATCCGTGGAGCCCGAGAGTTCCAGCTCAGGATTCTCCAGGCGACCGGCCCATCGCAGCCTCGACTTGGCGCGATCGATCTCCAATCTGGCCACCGCCAATTCGGGGTTGTGGCGGATGCCCTGTTGAATCGCCCCATCCCGGGTGAGACCATGATTCGACGCCTCTTCTGCAGCCGCAGGGAGAAGCGAAACGAGCAAGGCCCAGAGCACGGCGGCCCTTCCAGGAAACAGAGAAGTGAGTCTCATGGGCAGGGAGTGGCACCGCCAGAAATGCGGGACGGTTCAACAAAGAAATCGATAGTCATGCTAACAGTGCCTTGAATGCCGGCACCGCTCGATTCCCCCCAACTTTCTCTAATTCATCTGCCGAGCCACTCCGTCAGGTTCTCCGCACCGCGTTCACGGCTTCCATTTTTCCTCCAAGACGTCCCTGAGGCGTTCGCGAGCCCGGGCCAATCGACGTTCAATCGCCTTTTCCGTACACTTGAGCACCTGGGCCACCTCACGGTACGACTGGCCCTGGATCTCGTAGAGCACGAAGGCAACCCTTAAGTCGTGCGGCAATTCCCGCACTGCCCGGTCGAGGTCGCGCGCAAGTTCGTTCCGGTCTGTCTCCTCTCGCGGACCCTCCGCGCCGGAACCATGCTCAGCATGAGGAACGCCGTCCTTCGGCCGGTCCGCCTCCAAGACCTCGGGATGCCGCGCACGCCAACGCGCCCGCATGCGACACAGGTTCGCCGCGATGGTAAAGAGCCACGTCGAAAAAACCGCCGTCGGCCGATAACGGTGGCGGCTCCCATGCACTTTGACAAACGTCTCCTGCGCGATGTCGCGCGCATCGGCCAAATTCCCCGTATAGCGAAGGCTAAAGGCGATCAGGGGCTCCTTCCACCGGCTCATCAACTCGTTCAACGCGAGGTCGTCCCCGTTCTTCAGACGCTGCATGCAGCGCCGATCTTCATCGCCCTGATCCTGCATCGGGAATCGACTCACCTACCTAACCTAATCGCGTGTGCCTCCCGTCTCGCCCGCACGCATGAGCCAGCCTTTCATGCGTTCCAAATAGCGCTCGGAGGGTTCGGCATCCATCTCGGCCGCGATTTTGTAAATGAAATCAATGAATTTCTTGTCGGCTTCCCGGGCGAGTTCCGCCAGCCTCCGCGCGGCGTCCTTGTGCTCCGGGCTATTGTCCAGCTTGGGGTCCCTGGTGATGATCTCCAAGGTTTGCCGCGTATCCGCGTAGTGCACGCAGTGATCCTGACACTCCGGAAAATGTTCGCGGTGAAGCACTTCGATGCGGACACGCTGTTCCGGCGTCACGTCAAAGGTCTGGCAGAACCAATCGAAAGAGCTGAGGTGAGCGTGGTGGTGATCGATGCGCCGTTTCTGCCAAAAAAAGATCGCCGCAAAAGCGATGCCCCCCACCACCAGGGAGAGCAGGATCGTACTAAGAACATTGCGCATGTTTTGCCGCCTAGTGCGAAGGGTGGGATGCCGCATGGGAAGCGCTCATCATCACGGGATGGATGGATTCCACGTAGCGCTGCTCCAAGGCGAGTGCAGCCTCCTTCCCATAGGCGTTGGCCTCCGAGAGCCCAAAGGAAGCGCCGGCGAAAACGGCCACCAGCACTGAAGCCGCTGCAGCCGGCGCCGGCATCAAAATGCCACCGCTCTGGAGCCATGCGAGCCAGGAACGCCAACCACGCCCCTCCTCCCGATGCGTGATCTCCGACCAGACCTCATGCTCGAAACCCTTCACATCACCGGCTTCAGTGGTCTCCCGCAGTGATTCCAGGGCGGATTCGAATTTCTTCTCGTAGTCGTTCTCACTCATGGTGCCGGCTTCGAAGTTACTACAGAGTAAATGCTGCCACGAGAAAGTTCCCCCGAAAAGAATCAACTTTTTCGATCTTTACCTCCCAAAGGAGGTCTCGGATCAACCAACTGAGGCAAGATTCTCCTCGCTCCCCTCGACAAAAGGCATTGAGCTTGGTCGGCACGACAAAACCATGACACTCTAAGAAAAGAATCTCAATCTCAGTCAACGAACGCTCATTCATGAGAATACGAATCTCGAGTCCCATGATCGCCGCCGTCCTCACGGGGAACAAAGGCACGGCCCACCAGTGGGCCGCCATTCTCGAGTCGCTTGGGCATCAAATCGTAAATGGGACGGAAGAAGCTGATCTCCTCATCGCACTCCACGCGCAAAAAGGCCGCCAGGATCTCCTCGAGTTCCGCCAGGAATATCCCTCTGGCCTCACCGTACTCGCCTTGACCGGGACGGATATCTACCCCGCCCCTGACAATGAAGCGATCCAAACCATGCAGTTGGCGGACGCTCTCGTCGTTCTCCAGCCAAAGGCTTTGGACCGCCTTCCCCACCACTGCCGGGCGAAGGCACACGTCATCGTCCAGTCAGCCATGGGCGTGAACCTGACCACGGCCAAGTCCACCGACCCGTTTCTCATCTGCGTCACGGGCCATCTGCGCGACGTCAAGGATCCCATGCGCGCCGCCGAGGCCGCGAGGACCCTTCCTCCCGAGTCCAAGATTCGCATCGAACATGCCGGCGCTGTGCTCGACCCCAAGTACCATGCGATCGTCGCCGCCGAGAAAGAGAAGAACCCGCGCTACCACCACCACGGAGAACTGCCCGAAGAGGACGTCCGTGATCTGATGCGCCGCAGTCAAGCGACCGTGCTCTCTTCCCGCGCAGAAGGAGGCGCCCGGGTCATCGGAGAGTCCATTGCCGAGGGCACGCCACTCCTCGCCACTCGGATCGACGGAACCACCGGACTGCTAGGCGATGACTATCCCGCTCTCTTTCCCTTCGGCGATACGCAGGCTCTAGCCGATCTCTTGCTCAAGCTCGAGCGGGAGCCGGCGTTTCGCGCGGCGTTGCATGACGAAGTGAACCGCCTCTCCTCTGTCTTCGCCCCAGCGGCGGAAAAAGCAGCCTGGCACAAACTGCTCAGCCAACTCTCCAAGTAAGTATGTAAGTAAGAAAGCGATGAACACCAAAGACACGCTTCTCGACAGCCTGGATCAAACGGACCGGCGCACCATGGAGCTGATCGACAGCCTCAGTAAGGATCAATTGAAGGTGCCCTACGAACCCGGCGTCAACCCGCCAATCTGGGAACTCGGTCACGCGGCCTTCTTCTATGAGTACTTCATCCTCCGCGCACTCGACCAATCCGCGCCCCACATGCCGGGCTACGACGCCATCTGGGATTCCTTTGAGATCAAACACCGCGATCGATGGAAGGAGGGTGTCGTTCCTGACAAAGCGGCGACGACGGATTACTACCGCCGGATCATCGACGCCGTTCGTGAGCGGCTCTCCAGCCGCGACCTGACGCCACGCGAGCACTACCTCTACAAATACGCCATTTTCCACCAGCACATGCACATTGAGTCCCTCATCTGGTGTCGCCAAACACTGGCCTACCCAAAGCCGCCCGGCTCCCTTGCACCATCGCCATCACAGGAGGAGGAATCCAATGACCACGCCGCGGGGGATGCCCAGATTCCGGGAGGCAGGTATCGGATAGGACAGACAAGCGATGAGGACCTCTTTGCGACGACGGGGTTCGGTTTTGACAATGAAAAGCCCGCGTTCGAGAAAGACATCGAAGCCTTCGCCATTTCCAAGACCTTGGTTTCCAATCGCGAGTTTCTCGAGTTTGTCGAAGCGAACGGCTATGCCAAATCGGAGCATTGGAGCTACGGCGGCCAACGTTGGCTGGAATCCAGCGAACACCGTCATCCCGTCTACTGGAGACGGTGCGGTAGCACCTGGGAGGAACGTCTCTTCGATTCCTGGCAGCCCCTCGCACTCGAGGCGCCGGTGATGCACGTCACCTTTTGGGAGGCGGAAGCGTTCTCTACCTGGGCGGGACGACGGCTCCCAACCGAGTTCGAATGGGAAGCCGCCGCCCGAGGCCATGATGGCAGACTGTATCCCTGGGGTGAAGAGAGCCCCGATGCCTCCCGCTTGGACATGGATGGCACCGCTTTCAGCCAAATGCCAGTGACTGCATTACATCGTGGCGCCAGCCCCTGCGGATGTTTGCAGATGCTCGGCACCGCCTGGGAATGGACCAGCAATCAGTACCTGCCCTATGACGGCTTCTGCGTGGACATGTACCCTTACATGTCCACTCTGCAGTTCGGCGATCACAAGGTCACCCGAGGAGGCTCCTGCGCCACCTCGTCCTGCCTCATTCGCAGCACTTATCGGCAGGCCTATCATCCTGACAGGTGCGACGTCTTCACCGGCTTCCGCACCTGTGCGGTCTAACTAGATGTGCCTACGCACGTAGGGGGAAACGCGTGAGCGTTCCTTGAAGAAAAGCCATCATTTCTCGCTGACGATCAGGCTCTGCACAGAATCCTCAAGTTCGATCAACTCGTTGCCTTTCAAACCAGCTTCCTCGCACATCCCCTTCAGTTCCTCGAAGGTGTAGGCATCACCCGCCGGAGTCGTTCCCAACATCATGAAACTAAAAGCCGCGGGAACGGGCGGCGAGACGCGGTCGTCGTTGGGAACGAATTCCAAGGTGATCGCGATCCCGGAAGGAGCCAAGCTGTGGTAGACCTTCCTCAGGACCTCGACACACGTCTCTCGATCGAAGTGATGGAGAAAGTTCGTCAACAAGACGACATCGTAACCCGTCCCGTAGTCGATGCCCATAGCGTCGCCCGCCAGGAGTTCATACCGGTCCTCGACGCCGGTGCGCTCCGCATTTTCCTGCGCCACCTGGAGCACGTTGGCCCAATCCAGCGCCACAATCTTCGCCTCCGCATTCTTTTCAGCGATCGCGATCCCAAAGATCCCATGACCCGCCGCAATATCCAGCACGCGGACCGGCCCCGGACGCCGCTCGCAGGCGATGGCCGCAATCTGCTGGGCTGCGGGAGCCATCATCGGGACCATGGACCGCGCGAACTCGACCCAACCGTCCCAGTCCGGTTCCACCGCACCCGCACCCTCCTCACCAAGATCCGTAGAGCCCCGACGGACGAGTGCCGCGACATCAGCAAACGAACTGAGTAGCGCTTCCGAATTGACGAACCGCGCCACGCTCCCCATGTAGCTGGGCTGATTGCGGTCGAGGAAACTCGCAGCCGTGGGCGAGAGCCCGTAGTCGCCCTTAGTTTTTGTCAGGAATCCGCAGACGACGAGAAAATCGCACAGGATCCTCACGGAACGTGGTGTCCCCTGGCAATGCTCCGTCAGCTCCGCCACCGACCGCCGCCCCCGGGCAATGGCCGTGAAGAGATCCAGTTCAATCGCTCCTCGCAAAGCAGCGCTTCGTTGATGAGCGTTGAGAGTTTCAAAGATGAGATTTGGATCGGGTTCAGCCTGCATGAGAAAGAGAAAGTTCCCGATCTTAGGTCCGTCAGTGACTGGGAACAAGCAACTCCTTCTACCGCTCGACACCGCGGAGAGCCCACAGTTCAACTCGCCGCAATCCGTTGACACCCTTCCCATTCCCTAGTACTCTCCCTGTTGATCCCATGGCCGTCACCGCCACCCATCCCCTAACCCGCGACCACTACGAACAGCTTCCGGAGTCGAACAAGCTCTGCGAGCTCATCGGTGGCGAATTGCACATGGCCCCCGCCCCCAACCGCTACCATCAAGAGATCTCCAAGAACCTCGAGTTCATCATTCATCAGCACGTTAAATCGAACCGGCTGGGCAAGGTTTACAATGCTCCCTTTGATGTCTATCTCGGCGAACACGACGTCTTTCAACCCGATCTTCTCTTCGTCTCGCAGGAGAGACGCCATGTCTTGACCCACAAAGGAGCGGAAGGCGCTCCGGATTTGGTCATCGAGATTCTGTCTCCCAAGACCGCCTTCAAGGACCGCCACACCAAACTCGAAACCTATGCCAAAACCGGCGTGGTCGAGTACTGGCTGATCGATCCAGAGCCAAAGACCATCGAAGTATTTCTTTTTGAGAAATCGCCAGACAAAACCGAGCGGATCTACACGGTCGGCGTCGATTCCACGATCACTTCCACTCTGCTTCCCGGATTGCAGATTTCGCTCGAAGAAGTCTTTTCGGACGACTAGAGCTTCGCCGAAGCTCGAGATGGCAAGATCAGGGACATCCTCTACTCCAGGGTGATCGCGCCACATTCGCCTCCGAATCTTCGATAAGGATGTCCACATCCTCCGTAAGTCTAACGTAACCATGGAGAGTCACAGCGACACCACCGACCAAGACAAAGTCAACCTTGCCTCGGGCAAGAAGGCCCAACAGTTTTTCGAACGACGGTTCCATCATCTTTCGGAGGAGTCCAAGCCCTCCCGCGAAGCAGCAGAGCGTTCCGGCGCAACATCGCCAGACGTTTCAGGGGAGAAATTCGAGCCAGCGAGCCCCCCACCTTCTTTCGTATCGGCTCGATCAATGATTCTGATGATCCAGATAATGAGGCCACCCACCTATGTCGCATCGTTCGGCCAACTGCGCAAGCATTAGCCGTCGGCGTGAGCCCCCAAAATCCGACGCCTCTTCACCTCAATTCACCCAGGGTCGCGCCTGCTTGATCACTAACTGATCGTCCTCGGTAATCTTGAACTCGATCTCCATGGCAAAGTCAAAGTTTCCTTGCTCCCGGTAGAGAACGGAGAAATGCGAAACAATCCTCTGCAAATAGATCCCAAGGAGTTGCGCCTGTGCGTCGCTGAGAATGATTGTTCCCCAAGGCACCTGATTGGAAGCCGCTAGGCGAATCGGCGCGGCCGAGCCGAAAGCACGAGACAAATTAGGCAAAGAGAGGAGGAGTTCTTCGGGCCGGGAATCGATCTCGGGATTCGTCACCAAGTCCTCACCCACCTGGACATTTGCGTAGTAGGGATGCGATCGCACCGAGATCAAATCGTATCGGGAAACCGCCACGCCATTGGCCTTTTCGTCCTGATAGTTGGGGTGCATTAACACTCCCATGGCCGCCTTGAGATGATTCACGCGATAGAACTCGCGATGCTCAAACGCAATGAACGTCCAGAGACTGGCATAGACTTGCTTCACCGACTTCGAAAGGTGCCCCTCGTCGGGGTAATGCGTGTAGGATCCATACAAACCGGCGCCATTGAATCCCGGTAGATCCTCGTTATTCGTGCTCGAACGGCACCGGATTCCTCCCACCAAGGCAAACTTCTGCTGAACCTCGCTCAATTCATCGATCATCCACCGGGGCATGGAACCTCCCCGCACCTGCTTGCGGAATGCCCGCAATGCCTCCTCCCGAACGACGAGGTCATCGGCAAAGCCCTCCCCAGCCATCATGGTTTCCGCCGCGGAATAGAATCCGTTGTGTCTCATGAACTCGTCATAGAAATAAAAGGGAACCGCATAACCGAAGGGAGGAAACACCTCGGGAGGAATCCCCAGCTCGTCCGCCGAGGAGATCATCTCCGCCAGATTGGCTGCCTTGGCCCCGATCGAACTGGATTTCTCAAACCCCAATTGCTCGAGTGGCTGGATCGATTGATTCCACAAGATGTTCCGGGGAGGGTTCTGAGGCTCGCTTGGTCTCAGCGCCGCAAAATGCGCGTCCACCTCCTCCTTCGTGGCTTCTTTAATCTCGAAGCCGTCTCCCCGGACAGCGTAGTGCACATACTTGCCGATGAGCGGCGCGATCACAGGATGCGTCGAGGCATCCTCGATAAAGGCGTTCGGGTTTTGGTTCTGTACGGCACGGAGATTGACATGTGAGAGAGGAGTCTGAGGGGATTCGGTGATGATCCCGCGCACCAAGGGAACATCGTTAGGCAAACTCCGGTAGAGAGCCACATCCAGAATGGAGGGACGCTCGTCGCCCTCGAAGACGCGCAGTAATCCATAGGTTTCCCCCTCGTTCATCGGAGCGTAGCGCTCGGATTCCGTCAGGGCATGATCAAGCCAGACAGGGATGCCTTCCCGATCCAATTGCTCTCGAAGTTGTTCGTTACTCAAATAGTGAATCAAACTCGAGTCCCATGGACGATAGGCCAGGTTTCCGTCGATGAACGGCATGTTCTTTGTCAGTATCTGATAGAGTTGTCGGATCTCTGCAAGACCAGGCAAATCACCCGGCTGCAAATTAAACGTATACCAGCCATCTCCTTCCCCTTCGCTCTCCGGAATCCACGCCAGTTCGCCGCGAAACGCCACTTCGGGTCTGATCGCATAGTTCTCATCCAGAAAATTCAGGAAAGCACCGTGCGAACGATAGCGGTGGGAGTTCATGAAGAAAACCGCCGGTCCTGCGGGATGCCAGTCCGGCATGCCAATAAACTTCATGAATCTCTGGCCCGCGATCCCTTCATTGACGCCGGCCTGATTGGTGGACCGTACGGAGAACTCCTCAAAATCTTCATTGGTCAGCACATAGCCGCCATGAGTTCCCCGGAGATCCTTGACGGGATTGAAGGCGTTGCCCCGAGGATGGCCCGGGTGGAAAATATTCTCCGTCAACTCAGCCACATCCGAGCGACCATCCCCATCCGCGTCCTCCGACTCTGAATTCCTCACCTGGCGCACCCTGTAAAAGACCTGGCTCGGTCTCGGCGCGAATCGATCTCTCAAAACCACGGAGCCATTCGTCCCCAACGCCAAATCAACGATCTCACCGGGAACGGCCAGATCCAAACTCCGATAGAGGATGTAGTAATGGTCCTCTTGGCCATCGACACGGATCTCCATCGTCCCTTTCTCCGACGGCACGATCCCGGTCAGCGGCACTTCGTCGCCCAAGGCGACTCCCGCAGACACGACAACCGCGCAGAGGATAAGGCTACGACAAGCACAACACCCCAGCAGACGACGAAAAAACGAACCACGGGGCCTCACAGAGTACCGAAAACTGATGGATGCTTTCATGATCTTGGTGGCTGACTTAACGGATCCGCAGACGACGCCTTTTCCGGGAGGTGGAAACAGAATAATCGCAGATCAACTCGAATACTACAATGTCGAAGATGTTCGTCAACATCAATGGGTTGTTTTTTAAACCCATCTCGCCGAGATCCATGAAGTGAATACCCATCTGGTACACGCCACTTCTTCGGCGCCCCCCTTGCTCGTCATGTCCAAGCGCACCACCAATCAGTCAGGCAAGACGATCCCAATATCCGCAAAAAAACTTAAACTTAAACGTAAACTTACACTTAAACTCCCAAAGCACGCCTACGAACCCGAGAAAGCTCACGATCGCAGCCAGCCAGCCCCCAATCCAAAGCAATCTCACATCGCCCTGTTTTCTCAAAGGTCACCGAGAATCAAGCGCCCGAATCTCTTCGTTCTCCAAAATGAACTGGCGCCGTTTGACCAGATGCTCTCGAAAGAGCCTCATCACCTCGTGAAACCTCTCCAGATCCAAGTCATCCGGGGCATTGTAGAGAATCTCGTTGATCACCACATCGCTCTGCCAAAAGACGATAACAGAAAAAGAACGACAACACTCAGACTCAGGGATCTCTTCATCATCACCGGCGCATCAGACCCTTATGGCCAAACAGAACCACCATAGAAACGATTGTTTGCCAAGGCAAGGATCAGCCTTCAAGGCTATCACTTCGCCGAAAGACGCCGCCATGAAGACGGCCACCCCATGCCACCCGCCTCACCAATTGCGAATCACCCCTCGACGCTGCTGGGAGCGCCGCACCTCATAGGGAGCCTTCACCTCCTGGCCTTCCAGGCTCTCTAGCAGAGCTCGCGCCGCCGCCTCGCTCAACTTCCCCTCGGGCGTGAGTTCGTAGGCGCTGACTTCATCGCCCTTCTCTCCATCTTCCTCCTGTCCCTCCCTCTTGAGATCGCCTTCCTGGCCCTCTTTCTCACCCAAGCGCTCCCCTTCCTTCTCCTCTTCTTGCCCAGCTTGATCCCCCGATGATTCCGATTCCTCGTCTCCGTCGCTCCCCTCTTGTTGCTGCTTGCCTTCCTGCTGCTCGCCTTCTTGCTGCTCGCCTTCTTGCTGATCTTGCTGCTCGCCTTCTTGCTGATCTTGCTGCTGATCCTCCTGTTTCTGCTCCTGCTCCTGCTGCTCTTCCTCTTTCTCCTGCTGTTCTTCCCCTTGCTCCTGCTGTTGATCCTCCTCCTCCTCCTGCTCTTGCAGCGCATCCAGGTACCTCTGGACGAGTTCGCGATTATACTCCGCGTTGGCGGCCACGGAGCCACCCAAGCTCTCCGCCTCCGCGTAATGATCGATCGCCGCCTCCCACTGACCCTTCATTTCTTCAGGATCCTCACTGCTCCTCCCTAACTGAAAAAGAGTGTTCCCCAAATTGTAGTAAGCTTTTCCGCGGAGCTCCGCGTCCTCGGTCAAGATGGCCCGGCCGAGATGCTCGGCGGCAGCTCCATAATTCTCCGCCTTGTAGGCTGCCGTACCGGCACCGTATTCCAGCTTGTCCCGATGGCGCTCCGCACCGCTCTCCAGGCGCCCGTCGTAGGCCTCGTAGGCCGCCTGGTACTCCTTGTCGAGATAGAGCGACTCCCCATTGCCCTCAGCGCCGTCCGCCATCACAAGACCGATCGCGAGGAATCCGCCGAGGGCGCGCCATGGAAAGTGGAAGCGATTTCGCATGGGAAGGACCCTAGTCGATCTCCCGCCCGCTGCAACCGGGAGGTGACTTTGCGCTCGACGCTACCCACCGGGCCTTCCATCATCCGTGGCATGATTCGCGCCTCACTCTACATGCTCACAGCTCTCGGCTTCCTCGCCCTGGCCTCCATCGGCGAAGAAAAAGCCGCCTCTAGCGGCAAAAAAAAGCCCGTCTCACTCTTTGACGGGAAGACCTTTAAAGGCTGGAACGGCGACACCGAAAAGATGTTCCGCATCCAGGATGGGGCCATCGTCGGCGGCACCTTGAAGGAGAAAATCCCGCACAACGCCTTCCTCACCACCGACAAATCCTACAAGGACTTCGTCCTGCGGCTGAAGTTCAAACTGTTAGGCGAATCTCCCAATGCCGGCGTCCAAATCCGCTCGGAACGCATCCCCAATCATCACGAAATGATCGGTTACCAGGCGGACATGGGCCAGTCCTACTGGGGCTGTCTCTATGACGAATCCCGCCGCCGGAAGATCTTGGCCCAGGCCGATCCCGAGTTGCTCAAGCGCATCGTCAAGCCCGACGACTGGAACACTTACGAGATCCGCTGCCAGGGAAAGAGAGTCCAATTGAAACTCAACGGCGAAGTGACGGTGGATTACACCGAACCCGATGAGAGCATCAAACAAGAGGGGCTCATCGGCCTGCAGATCCATAGCGGCAAACCAAGTGAGGCGTGGTACAAGGACATCACCATTGAGGTGTTAGAGAAAGAATAACGCGAACCCTCAATCTGTTAGGCTAGACAACGCGTTTCTTCCAGTTCCCCCGGAGAAACATGACGGCTGCCAACACCGTTAGCAAGATGTCTGCGCAGACCACGGTCCAGTAGACGCCACTCGGCCCCCACTCCTGCTGCACGGCAAGCCACCAGGCGACGGGAATCTGAAAGAGCCAGAAGGCGATGAAGTTGAGCCAAGTGGGCGTCATGGTATCACCCGAGCCGTTGAATGCCTGGGTCAAGGCCATTCCCCAGCCAAAGAAAAGGTAGCCACAGCTAAAAATGTGGAGACAACGCACGCCAATGGCAATCACCTCCTCGTCCGTCGTAAAAATGCGGACAAAGACGTGACCAAAGAGGAAGAAGCTCAGCATGACCAGTCCAAGGAAGATCATGTTATAGACGCCCGTAAGCCACACCGATCGGGCCGCTCGATCCGGCATCTTGGCCCCCAAGTGCTGTCCCACCAGGGTAGCCGCGGCGTTGGTCAGTCCCCAACTGGGTAGGATGGTGAAGATAATGATCCGGATGGCAATGGTGTAGCCCGCCAGTGTCACGCTGCCGAAATTGGCCATGATCCGCATCAAGACGACCCAGCTTGAAGTGGCGATGATCATTTGGGCAATGCCGCCCAGGGAAACCCGGATCAGTCTCCGCATCACGGGAAAATCAGGCAACACGCTCGGACCCCGAAGCTTCAACTGCCCCGATCCCCGGCTCAAATGATAGAATTGATAGAAAACCGCCACACTCCGGCCAGTGACGGACGCGATGGCGGCACCGGTCAATCCGAGTTCTGGAAACGGGCCCCAGCCGAAGATGAGACAAGGGTCGAGCACGATGTTGATTCCATTGCCCAACCACAGAGCACGCATGGCCAGTGCCGGATCACCCGCCCCCCGAAAGATAGCGTTGTTGAGAAACAACAACAGAATGACGACGTTGGCCGACAAGATCACACGGGTGTAGCCCGACCCAATGGACACCACTTCGGGAGAAGCCCCCATGAGCCCCAGGATCTTGGGAGCCGCCACCCAACAGATCACGCCGGTGATCACGCCGAGGAAGATCCCCACATAAATCGCCTGGGCACCCGCCCTGGAGGCAGCTTCCGGCTTCTTCTCCCCAATCCGGCGCGCCACCGTGGCCGTGGCGCCGATGGAAAGGCCAATGGCCACCGCGTAATACAGCGTGAGGACCGATTCCGTGAGCCCCACGGCCGCCGTGGCTTCGCTTCCCAGCTTAGATACCCAGAAAATATCGCAGATGGAGAAGAGCGACTCCATCACGGTTTCCAGGACCATGGGAATGGCTAACAAGACAATGGCCCGGCTGAGAGGCCCCGAAGTGTAATCGTGCTGTTTCCCGGAGAGCGCCGCTCGAACGGTGCCCCACCAGGAAAGAGAGGTAGAGGATTGCTGTGAAGTCAGTGAATCTGAAGTCGATTCCATGCCAGTAGTGAGAAAGTTGCTGCAGAGACGACAAAGCCTCCGCCATGATCGAAGAGAGATGTCCGTCGACGGAAGTGATCCCGCCCATCATGCGAACACGAGAAGAGAGAGGGCGATCGGAATGTCAGCTTCCTAGAGCATCGGCGAAGCGCATCCTACGCGACACACGCCTCTTGGCAAACGGTTTTCCGCACGGTGAAAGCCATCGACAAGATCGAGAGCATCCAAGACGCGGCAAGGCCACACCAATCGGACTTGAAAATGCGATGTCCCAGCCTCAGGTGACCAAATCCAAGGCGCCGCCCTGACAGAACTTGGGATTCCCAAAGGTCTCCAACTCATGCCGCGCCGCCTGGGCGATGGCGAGCCAGAGCCGATTGTGCGGCACCTGATCGTACTTCAAACTCCGGCCGGTATTGAAGCCCATGCCGTTCCCCAGCAAGACAAAGGGAATGTTGTTCAACGTGTGCGAATTCCCCTTACCCAGCTCGTTCGTCCAGACGATGGTCGTGTGGTCCAGCATGCTGCCGTCTGCGCCGGGCTCCGGCGTCTCGGCCAGCTTGGTCACGAGATGATTCAGCTGTTGGGCAAACCAGGTGTTGATCTTGATCAGCTTCTCTTGGGCATCTTCATTCTCATCCGGCTCGTGCGAGAGCCCATGGTGCCCCTCGTTGATCCCTAACCACCGCATGCGTGCCTGGCCCACGGAATTCGTATACTGCAACGTGGCCACCCTCGCCATGTCATTGGCGAAACTGTTTACCATGAGATCGATCTGCATCCGGCTGATCTCGGGAATATTGTCGTTCGAATCGGCAATCCCAGGCTCCAGCTCCGGAGCCGCATGATGCAGCTTCTGCTCATCCGCCGCCTTCAGCTCCATCTCCATGTCGCGCACGAAATCCGCATGATCTTTCAGCAACTGCCGGTCTTCCGGGCTCACCAGATTTCGCAGCTTCCTCAGATCCGTCTGCAGATCGTCCAGGACGCTTCCCAGATGCTCCTTGTCCTTCACTTGCCCATAGAGCTTTTCGAACATTTGATAGGGATCGTCGATGGCCCCCACCGGTTTGTTCGGCCCCGCGTAAACCATCCGCGTCCAGGGATCCGCCCGGTCGGGCACGCCAACGCCAAACTCCAGCGAACCGAATCGCGTTCGCGTCTCCTCCCGGCTCTGAAAGAAGTTCTTCAACTCCTGATCGATCGAAATCCCGCTGCACCAGCCTGCAGGAGTGTGAGAACCGCCCTGGATGTTTCCCGGAAAAAGCTCTTTCCCCGTCAGAAGACAACTCATCCCTCGCATGTGGCTATCGCCATCTCCGCGGACCTTGTTGGCCAAGCCGTGCAAGATGAGCATCTGGTCGCGATGCGCCTCCAAGGGCTGCAGGATCGTCTTCAACTTGAAATCCGTCCCCTCTTCGTCCGGCCAGAAAGCCGGAGGCACGGTCCCATTCGGGCTGATCATGATCACCAGACGCTGCTTCCGGCAGCCAGGGGCGAGTGAGGATCCCGCTCCGGCACGAAGGCTCGGCAGGCCGGCAAAAAACGGGAGGGACGCGGCCGACAATCCCAAGTCACGGACAAAGTTCCTACGATTCAGCCTTCTCGTGTTCATGATCTCTAAGCTCGGTTGGTTGATACTGATGTAAAGCAGCCAAGGTGACAATCTCGACCACCAAATTCTGAATATGGTAATCCTGGGAGACAAAGGCCTTGTGGAGCTGGTCCAGCGTCTCCGGACCATAGGCATTCACCGGCTGCTTGATGAGGTGCTCGAACAGATGCTGGATAAACCCTCGCTGAGCCATCACGCTCGTCGCCGCATGACGCGCCACATCGCGCGCTCCTCGGATCGCAATCGCCGTCCCCCCATGCGTCTGAAACTCGCTCGCCGCATCGATCTCGCGCTCCTTCTCCGCAAAGCGAAATCGACCCACAGCATCAAAATGCTCCAGGCTGAATCCCAGCGGATTGATCATGGAATGACAGCTCATGCACGACTCCGCCTTGGTCATCTCCGTCACCTTCTCACGCATCGTCAAATCGGGATCAAACCGGCTCTCTTCAAACTGCACCGCCTCGGGTGGCGGTTTCAATGATCTCCCTAGCACATTCCGAGTAACGAACACGCCCCGATGGATCGGCGAGGTGGAACGATGATAGGCAAAGCGCGCCAGCAGATAGGGATGCGTCAGCACCCCCGCGCGCGCCCGCGGATCAAAGGAAACTTTGCGAAAGCGCCCATCGTCAAAGGTCCCATGCCCCAAAAAATCAGCCAGCCTCCCATTCAAGTAGAGGTGATCGGCCAATAGGAGTTCGCGGTAATCCGAAGCTTCGCTCCACACAATATCGTCAATGAAGAGATTCAAGGATCGCCGGAAATCGGCCATCGTCCGCCGGTCAAAATTCGGATAAAGATCGGGGTCCTTGGCCAGATCATGTTCGTCGTCAAGATGAAGCCAGTGGTCAAAAAAACCGCGCAGCTTCAACCGCGTCTGGGGATGATCAAGCATCTCGCGAGCCAGGCTCCGCACCTGATCCCGGTCGCCGTCGCGCAGCCGGCCCTCTTGCGCCACGCGGCGCAGAGCCTCCGTCGGCAGGGTGTCCCTCAAGCCCAAGGCCAGGCGGGACACGACCCCATGGGCGTCTCCGCCACTCCCCAGGAGTTCCGGATAGAGGAAGCGCGGCGAGGTCAATGCCAGGATGACTACCCGCTTGACGGCGATCTCTGGTTTGATCCCACCCTCAAACCGATCATCAACGTAGAATCCCCGCTCCTCCTCGGACAAGGGCCGGCGAAATGCTCTCTCGACCAATCTGCGAGAAAACGCTCGCGCCGCCTCGCGATAAGCCTCGGCATCCTTCCGGGGGTCGCCCCCGGCCAAATCTTCGAGATGGGTCGCCACATGATCCGCCACCTCCACCGCCGCCGCCGTGGTCGACTCATGCCACGCCTTGGACACCGCCGTGCCTCGCTCGTAGCCCATGCTCCGGTCGTCCGGAGGAAAGGGCGTCGTCACCACCATGACCGGGGCCACGCGAACTGGAGCCAACGAGGATAGTGGAATGACGCTCTCCACCCCTCCCGGCGGGGTCCACCTCAACTCGATGGAGGCCGACTTCTCCTTGTACTTGAAGTACTCCAGCCGAATCGGGTAGGCGTGCCCGCCTAACAACTTCAGACTCGTCCGATGCTCCCGCAGCTCCCCGGAACTGACCCACCCGTCGATCGTGGCTTTGTCAGAGTTTTCATTGACGTAGAGATTAAATCCATTCTCTGTCCTCACACAAAACTCGTATTCGCCCGTGGTCTCCACCAGGAGAGCCCCCCGCCATTGAATGGCGAAAGCCTCGGCTTCAATCTTTTCCGGATCGGGACTCTTCTCTCCAAACTGAAACCGGATCTCCGGATCCACTCGCTCGATTCGCCGCTTCTTCCGATTGGGACGCCGGTCATCGTAATAATCCGCACTGAGACCACGCGCCTCCCCCACCGCACTCGAATTCGTTCGAAAACCCGCCACCAGACTGGCCACCGATTGCTCGAACTGACCCGCCGTCAGACGCGCCAGTTCCACCCGGGCCGGACGATTGCGGGCCCGCGCCTCTTCCGAATAAAAGGCCCCGTGAATGTAGCGCGCGACCCGTTCAGCGTCGGCGTCGACGCAGAGTTCGGGCTCGTCCTCCGGCATCGTCTTGTGGATCAGCTTCGCCAGCTTGGCCACCGTGCGATCGCCATAAAGCGGCTCATCATACTCGCCCTCGACACCTTCGCCCTTTGGCCCATGGCACTCGGCACACTGATTGCGGTAGATGGCGGCCCCCGACAGGACGGTAGACGGCTCTGCCGCCCGAGCTACCGGAGAGTACGCCATGAGCCACACGAGCAGGACGAGAGAAAGTCGGCGAGATTCCATGGGGAGACGGCCTTACCAACCGTGGGCCGAAAAGGATGACGCGGAATTTTCCTCATCTCTCCCGGGCCCCAGATGTACCTTTGAGACCGGAGATGCGTTCTCAGGATCATGAAAAGATTTCTCCTCACCACCGTGCTCGCGGCCCTGTTGGCGCCCGGCCCGCTGGGGGCGGCCAAACATCGCGGTCTCTGGTTCTGGCGCAATTCATCCAGCCCCTACGGCTCGGACAACATCGTGGGAAACACCGTTCAGGAAACGCTCACCGTCCTCTTCATCAAAAAGCACGGCGTCCGGCGGCTCTACGGAAGCTACGGCAATCGACCCATCTCCGAGCCCAATACCATCGCCGCATGGAATGAGCGGCTACAGGATGCGGGAATCCAGTCACAACTGCTCCTCTCGGAAAACACCTGGATCTTCCCGGCCAATCGCAGCCAGCTGCTCGACCGCATCCAAACGCGCCTCCTCGACTTCAACGACCTTCCAGGCCGGACCATCCCCGAGAAGTTCGACGCCCTCCATCTCGACATCGAACCCCAGGGCCTGAGCAACTGGTCCTCGCTCACGCCTCTCGAGAAACGCGATCATCTGAATCACCTCCGCGACACCTTCGCCGACGTGAGGCAATACTTGACGAACGCGGGTCTCCCAACCTTCCCCGTCTACGCCGATCTCCCCGTTTGGTTTGATAACTTTCCCGGGTCCATCGGCTGGTCCAGCAGCGCCGAACGCGACGCCTGGTTCGACGCCGTCGCTCTCCATCTCACGGGAATTACCCTCATGCCCTTTGATCGCGATACCTTTTCCTCAATCGACAACGGGGTGACCTGGGAGCGCAGCAACATCACCGCAGCCCAAGTCCGCTGTGGCCTCGAAGCCGACATCGGAACGAGCACCACCTGGCCCAGTGTCCCCGCCTTCAACGACATGATGAACACCCTCGAATCTGCCTACGGCACCGCGGGCGCGGTCGATATCCAAAGCTATCGCCTATGGAGAGAAGCCATCGCCGCCCAACCGATCGTCGCCGTCGAAGCCGCGTTGAAACACTGGCACGTTGGTTTCGATACTCTGCCAGGGTGGAACTACGTCATCCTGGAATCCTCCAACCTCTGTACCTGGAAACAAATCTATGAGCATCGCGCCGTCCAGCATGAGTCCGTCCTCTTCTCCGTGGATCACGCCCGGACCAGAACACGCGCCTTCTGGCGGGTCGAGCGATTCCAGCCCTTTGATAGCGATGAAGGCCAACAACCGCGCTGAAGAGAACGTGCAACTATTTCTCCGCATTCCTGATCTTAGGGTGAGCGGGCTTCGACCAAACGTGCGAACTCGCCCAATAAATCAATCCCCACCTCACCTATCGCCTATGCAAAAAATCATTCTTCACGACACTCGACTTGATGGACGTGTGGAACCGGGACCCTACCAAGTCATTCAGGTAGATGCCACGACCAGCCTGGCTACGGGTTTCCGCTCCGTCGTTCAAGCAGTGCGATCCAGTCCTGCCGAGCTCGTCATCGCCTGTCACGGCTACACCACGCACCAGTACGGCCAGGCTTCCCATCAGGAATCCACCGGCGGGAGCGGCCTCCAGCTCTGTCGCGAGCTTCTCCTCCTGCGCAATCTCTCGGCGGCATCCGCGCTCAGGGACACCTTTCGCACCATCTGGGTGATGGCCTGCGGCGCCGGGGGCAACGCCGTTCACGATTCGAGGCCCTTTGGCCGTGAATTCGCGCACTACGCCAACAGCGTCGTCGTCGCCGCCGACCGCAATCAGATCTACAACCCGGGCGTCTACGATTCCTCCCAGCGGGAGTCCCGGCGAGCCCTGCGCTTCGGCGCCTGGGAAGGCACCGTCTACGAATTCCGTCCCGACGGAACGGTGCGAACGCTCCGCTCTCCCAGCACTCCACTGCCATAGAACTCGGAGCTTGTTGGTTAGGAGGGCAAAAAAGAGGCGCGGAAGAAAAGCTTTCTTCCGCGCCTCGAAGCCTGTCAGTGCCGCTAGCCTGACAAAATAACGCGTCAGATGCGGTTCTCGATCACCAGGTCTTCAATCGACCCGGCGGCAAACCGAAGGATCTCGTCCACCGCACAGATGGCCATACGCACCGTTTTCTCGTCTTCGCGACACCACTGAAACTCGAGGTCGCTGGCAACGCCGCCAACCTCGACCGGATAGGTCGCGTGATAAAACTCGTTCACCTGTTGATGGCCCACGCGATAGGCCAGCCCGTCCGCCTGCCGGGTGGAAAAGCCCAGCCCCACGGCCTCCGTCAGCCGGTGAAGCAGCACCGGAACCGAACGCACATGGACGGAAAAGGAGAGCGCACCGCGATCCACATACGCCGCGTCGATCTCCGCCAGGATCTCTTCCTGGGTGTACTCGGCTCGAGATTCCGGCCGATTGGACAACCATTCCGTCAGGACACGGCTGAACATCCCGGCCACGAGAAAAACGAGTGCTATGTAAAAAATGGCTAACATCGTCTTGGGCTACTTTAGGCTGGTTCCCCGCCAAAAACAACGGGAATTGACCGGCGACACGACGGCCCGGCCGCTTCCCATCTTTCTGGTAAGTTCTTATGATACATTCCGCGTGTCCTCCGCCTGGTCATTCGGCACTGGCGCACCGTACTTCTCCCGATGCAATTCCTGACATTGCGCGATCCACCGATCCCGCGCGATGCGGTCACGAAAATTGAGTCTCTTGGAAAAGGCGGTCACCTGATCGTCCGTCCACACGGCAATCTGCCGAAAACGGAACACGCCGATCTCATGGAGCCGCCCTTCGATCACACGAGCGATCCCCTTGATTCTCGTGAGATCGTCGATCTGTGAAGGAGGCCGCCGGTAGATTGGCCCCAGCGCGGGATCCTCTTCCAAGAGATCAGCATCCCGATCAATCGCGTCCGCTACCAAAGGCACCGGACGATCCTCGGAACTTGGCGCCGCATCCTCATGCTCGCTATCAGAATCCTCAACATCGCCTTCGACAGCCGGGGAAGGAGATGGAACTTCGGCCTTGGCTTCATCCTTGTCCGAAGAGCCGTCACGTGGGGAAAACTCGGGAAAGAAGAGCACGGATTGACAGCCGCCGGCCTCGTCCGCACCGCTCTCATGGGCGACAACAACATCATCTTCAGATTTCTCCGCCGCCGTCGCTCGCTCCTTTGACTCGGTGTCTTCACTCTCGCCGGCCTCACCGGATTGGGCAGTACCCTCGTCGGAATCCACCTCGGCGCCCTCCTGCATGCGCGCCGCCTGTTCCACCCAACGGTCACGCGCAATGCGATCTTGAAAACCCAAACGCTGGGAAATCGCCTCGATCTGAGCCGGCTCCCAGGCTGCGATTTGGTCGTAATGATAGACACCGATCGCATTGAGCTTCCCTTCAAGGCCCGCCGAGAGGCCTTCAATCAGGGTCAAATCGTCCACCTCATCGGGCTCGGATTCGTAAACCGTGCCAAAGGCCCCCGCGACTTCAACGGCTTCATCGACCGCTCCCTCAGAGCCGCCCCCGCGCTCTTCGCGTACCGCGGCCTCCTGGAGGTTCTTCACTTCCCGCTTGGCCTCCTCCTCACGCGCCAACGCGTCCTCCAAGGACTGAGTCAGCGCACGCATCTTGGACGCCGACTCCTCCACACCACTGCGACTCTCCTGCAGTTCCTCTTCCAGGTCTCTCTTTTCCACGCGCATGGTATTCAGCGCGTCCTCCAGATCGCTTCTCTCCACCCGATACCGGTTCAGCTCGTCCTCAAGGTCCTGGTTGTCCGCCTGCAAGACTTCAAACTCCGTGCGAATCGTTCGCAGGAGCTGGATCTCCGTCCCCAGACGCGACACCTGGTATTCGGACTCGCGCAGGGCTTCCTTCAACTCGAGCACTTCATCTGGATCCACAGACGTCTCCTCGCCCTCACGGGATTCTTCCCCTGGCATCTCCTCCAACTGCCGCACGAGCGCATCGCGTTCCTGACGGATTCCTTGAATCTCATCCATGGCTCGCGCCAGTTCCTGCTTTGATTTCAGCAGAACCGACTGCACCGCCTCGTGCTTCTGTCGCTCCATCTCCGCCATCCGCTGTTTCAACCCCTGGAGTTGGCGCGCGTCATCATCATCCGAACGTCCCGCGGGTTTCTCCGCCACATCACCGGGGATTTCACCAAAATGATCGAGAGGCTCGGGCCGGCGCCTCCCCCAGAGAAACCAGCAGAGGAGCAACGTGAAGAGGGCCGAGGGAACGACCGCCGCGAGAGCAACGGGAAGGTAATGCATCCAGAGCTGAGGATCGGGCGGGTCAGGCATGGCGGTGAGCAGGCGGCGTGTTCTTCGTTGATGATTAGTCCTCGGCCGAGGTAGCGGCCCCCGTTCCAGGGAATGTTAACCCCGCTTTCGCCACTTCATGATCACGAAGTTGACTTTTCAGGGACTTCATCAGCGCATCCGCCGTGGCTCGATCCGCCACCTTCCCTTCCACCATGACAACCTTCGGACCAATGATGAGAGCGAGCCCCTCCACCGAGGCCAAGAAATCTTTAAAGAAGCTTGGCCGTGAATCCAGCCATCCGATGTCGGAGACGCCCTCAACGACCTGCAGCCCGTTGACAAAGGATTGGTTGGGAGTCCCCTGGGACCGCACCAGTTCAAAGAGGCGATCCTCTGCCTCCATGGTGGGGACCATGCCCATGACGGCAACCTCTCCGTCCTGGCCCATCTCGATCTGAATCGGGTGAGCCTCACGTGCCACCGCAATCCGGTTCCCCATCGGGGGTGCCATGTCGATCTCGTTCGCAGTCTCAGGTGCCGTCTCGGCCTCGTCCGCTTTCTCGGGCGCCACCTCAATCTGATAATCCAGGCCCGCCGCCAGGCCAGGAAAACAGGCCTTGGCGTAGCGGACAATCGCCCCCCGCTCATCCTCGCTCTGGACCCGACCCGCGAGACCCAGCACCGGACCCTCGGCCACGCTGAACTCAGCCCCTTTGGCCCGTCCATCGCGGAAGAAAAAAGAAACGAAATCTTCCAGCCGATTCTGCCAGGGAGCCACCGCTGCATCGGGCTCGGCGATCGCCTCATTCCCCTCCTCGTCTCCCAACGGACCGGAAAATGCCGGACGAGCACGGCGCACCCCCTCCTCGATCCCGCTCAACGCCGTCTGGGGAAGAAAGGCGGTCAAATAGATCCCACCACGCTCTTCTCCCTCCCCCTCCACCTCGTAGAGACGAAAGGAGGCCTGACGCTTCAGGTCAGGGGCCAGGCTACCGATCGCACCCGGAAGCCCCTCCACGCCCTCTCGTGCCAGCTCCGCAAGGGCCATCTGCCCTGCCGACAGCGCCGCCGCGGAAGGCGCCACCCCGCGAACCTGCGCGTCCAGCCGGTCAAAGGTTACTTCCAACTCGAAATCCGGGTAGGCACTCAGCTTCTGCGCCAGCGCCTTCGTCGTGACCCCCGCCATCTCCTGCTCCAGGTCCTCGAGCTCCAGATAATAGAGCGCAGTCGTGCTCCCAGCGACCAACAACCCATAGGCTGCCGCGAGCGGAAGAATCAGGCGAAACAAGCGCATTTTCCAAAAATGATGGAACTCACAGAAGATTGGGCGCCATCCCCCGAGGAAAACAGCCATTCCCCTCTCCACCAGGAAAATCCAGTCAAATCACACTGCATTTCCCATCGTCACCATCATTCCGAGACCGAGTTATTAAAGTTATACTTGCAGATATTTCGTAAATCTAATTAATCTACCATACTTAATTAAGTTTCTCACTTTTTAGGTAAGGACCGCAAGGAACTAAACCAATCCGAAAACCAAATTTTTAAAAAATTAATGACGTCCTAGAAATCAATTGAATTTAAGGTGCGAGGGATGAAAATGGGGACTAATGGGGGCAAATGGTGATCAATCCACTGAAAAGGACCCAAAAGCAGATTCTCCTCGGATCTACAACGGCCAGATACGCCGTGTCGTCGACGAGAAAAGTCGGCTCAACATCCCTTCTCGGTGGCGAGACCCTCGATACACCGAGTTCCACGCCCTCCCAGACAGCAATAACCCGTGCCTGAGGCTCCTCAACGCCGACGAACTCTGGCGCATGAAGCGAACACTCGATGAATCTACTGCCTACTCAGCCGCCGAGAAGAAGAAGTTCCGTCGTCGTTGGTTCTCTCGTGCCACGCCTTGTCCCATCGATCGCCAGGGGCGCATCGTCATCCCACCCGATCTTCAGAAGCGTTACCAGTTTTCTGGGGAAGTGGTCATCGTGGGCGCCTGCGAATGCCTGGAACTCTGGCATCCCAGTGCCTGGGAGGCCGAGGAGGCGAAAGACGATCTCCCGGTGGACGCCATGGCCGATGAACTCGGGTTCTGATGCCCTCGGCAGCGGTATCCATCCCACCACCGGCGGCGAGGGCAATCGCAGCGGCCACAGCCGCTCCGCCGAGGGCGACGCCGTCCATGTCCCGGTCCTTTTGACGGAGATCCTCGAATTCTTCGATCCCCGGCCCGGTCAATGGATAGTGGACGGCACCTTAGGTTTCGGCGGGCATAGCGAGCGCTTCCTCGAGGCGGGCGCCCATGTCATCGGAATCGACCAAGACCCGGAAGCACTCCGGCACGCCTCCGAACGACTCCGTCGCTTCGAACGCTTTCACGCGATTCACGGGAACGCCTCCGACATGACCGCGCTCCTCCAGGGAGCCGGCAAGCCATGGCCCGAGAAACTCGACGCCATTCTCTTCGATCTGGGAACGAGTTCCTGGCAATTGGATCAGGCGGAACGCGGGTTTTCCTTTCAGGCCGACGGACCTCTGGACATGCGGATGAACTCGCAGGCCGAGACGACGGCGGCGGACCTGGTGAACCACCTCGAGGAAAAAGAAATCGCTGACCTGCTCTGGACCTATGGCGAAGAACGCGCCAGTCGCGCCATCGCCCGTGCCCTCTGTCAACGCCGCCGTTCCCAGCCATTCGAACGCACCCTCGATCTCGCCCAAACCGTGGCCGGCTGTGTCCGCCGCTCCGGCAAGATTCACCCGGCAACCCGCACCTTCCAGGCCCTCCGCATCGCGGTGAACCGGGAACTGGAAGTCCTGCCAATCATGCTAAACGAAGCCGTCCACCGGCTCAAGCCGGGCGGAAAACTCGCCGTCATCAGCTTTCACTCTCTCGAAGATCGCATCGTCAAACGCTTCCTCCGGCAGCACAGCACCCCCACGGTCGATGATCCGACCTGGCCCGAACCTCGACCCAATCCACACTATCATTTCACCCTTCCCCGCAAACTCGTTCCTCCTTCCACCGAAGAATCCTCCCGCAACCCCCGCGCACGCAGCGCCAAACTCCGTTTCGCCGTCCGCCGCTAAGTTCCCTTCGTATCCATGACCACGACCGACGAATCACCTATCAGTGTGGCCAATCTCTTCAAATGGCTGACCATCATGATGCTTTTCGTCGTCTGCGGTTGTCTCTTCATCAATATCCGCTCGCAACAAGTCGCCAAGGGTAAGGAAATCCAGCGCCTGAAGCGCGAGCAAGTCAGCCTCAAGATCGCCATGCAAAATGTCGAGGCCAACATCAAACTGGCCCTCGCTCCCGGTGCGCTTGAAGAACGCCTCGGCATCATGGAGAGCTCGCTCGGCCCCGTATCCGTCGAACAGACGGAGGAACTCACCCCGCAAATGACGGTCGCCCGCTAGAGCACCGCAAAAATCATGATGATGATGACGCCAAACATGCGAGAGGAACGCAAGCAGCCATCCTATCATTACTCTGTACAGTTTCGCGCCATCGTCCTCTGCGCCGGGTTCGTCACTCTGCTCACCGGCTTGTCCGTGCGCCTCATCCATGTGCAACACACGTGTCACGAGGAGATGGTGCGCCTGACGGAAGAAGAGGTCTATCGCAAGGTGATCATCCCCGCACGACGCGGAGACATCTCCGACCGGGATCGGCGGCCTCTCGCCACCACGCATCCCGTGAGCGCTCTCGTGCTGGACAAATACAAGACCCCGAGCACGGCCGAAATTCACCGAATCGCTAGTCAACAGGCTCACTGGACGACGGCCGACCTCAATCAGCTCACCGCCGCCAAGACCGTCGATATCTACTACCGCATGCTGGCCCATCGTCTCGCCGTCCCTCTCCAGCGGGACATGGGCGATCTCTACAAGCGGCTGATCCGGAAGAACAAGGATCTCATCATTCAGAAAGACATTGATAGTGAAGTGGCCCACCGGTTGGTGGAGGAACTCGAGGAGGAAGGATTCTCCGGCCTTCGTTGCGAGGACTCCATGAATCGCTCCTATGTCAGTGAGACTCTGGCCTGCCACGTCCTCGGATTCGTCGACGCCCGGCTCCACGGCCAGTCGGGAATCGAACTCGGCATGAATGACTTTCTCCACGGAACCAACGGCAGCCGTCTCTATGATCTCCACGGCCAGGTGGTCGAGGAAAACGCTCCCGAAGACGGGCGCCACGTCGTCCTCACCATCGATTCCACCTTCCAGGCGATCGCGGAAGAGGTCATGGACCGGCACTACCAGGCTCTGCGTCCCGAGGCCATGACGGCCATTTTCGCCGAGCCCTCCAGCGGCGAGATCCTCGCCCTCGTCAACCGCCCCGGCTTCAACCCGGCGGATGGCGGCAACGCGGACAAAAAATCCCAGTGGAACACCGCCGTCGCCTCCGTCTATGAACCGGGTTCGACCTTCAAAATCGTCACCCTGGGCTCCGCCCTCGACCAGGATCTCGTGAGGATGGACACCGTCGTCAATTGCCACAACGGCTACTATGCCAAGCTCGATCTCAAGGACGCCTCTCGAGGGCGTCCGTCCGCCACCGTGCGCGATGTCCTGGCCTACTCGCTCAACACCGGGACGTACATGGTGGCCCAGCAAATGAAGCCCTCCTCCTATTACACCTACATGGGAAACTTCGGCCTGGGCAAAAAGACCGGGATCCGCCTTCCCGCCGAGGCCAAGGGGTTCATCCCCCACCCTAACCACGGATGGGGCCGCAAACCCAAGCAACTCTCACGGCTCGGCATGGGCTACACCCTCAACGCCTCCCCTCTCCAAATCCTCGGATTCATGAATGTTGTCTGCAATGGGGGCGATCTTGTGAAGCACCGCATTGTTAGGCATATCGTCTCCGCCAAAGATCAACAAGTGACGGCCGAGATGCCGCGGGAGGTGGCTGAGCGTGTCATCTCACCCCGCACCGCCGCTTCCCTGAAGTCGGCCCTGGTTCACGCCGTGGAAAACGGAACCGGCCGGCGCGTGCAGATCCCGGGCTACGTTGTCGGCGGAAAGTCAGGAACCGCTGGAAAGGTGATCAACGGGCGTTACATCAACAACCGCAATATCGTGTCTTTCCTCGGATTCATCGGCGATGAAATTGACGTCGCCCTCATCGGCATCGTCCTCGTGGACGATCCCCAAAACGAGGGCCGGCGCCACGGCGGCAGTGTCGCCGGGCCCATCTTCAAGGAGATCGCC
>JANQJH010000496.1 GCA_028281705.1 Verrucomicrobiales bacterium | reverse complement strand
GGTCTTTCTCTCGGAGACGAAGCAGGGCGGCGTCGAGTTCCTCTCGGACTTGCCCTGTGTCTGACTTCCCGGTATGTGCCGGGGGAAGGTTGGCCAGCTTTTTGCGATAGGTCATCTCTTTCCGGTAGGCGCGAAGTGCGGTGTAGGTCGCTGCGCGGTGGAGCCAAGCGGCGAGCGATGGGGGGCTGAACGAGGGTCTCTTGCGGATGCGATGGGCCAGCAGGGCGAATACCGATTGAGTGACCTCCTGAGCCAGTTCGCGCGAACGGGTAATACGCTGGGCCGTGTGGAGCACCAGGTTGCCGTGCCTCGAGACCACGGTGGAGAAGGCGGATTGATCCTCGTGGCGATACCGCTCGAGAAGTTCCTCGTCTGAATACGATTCCATCAAAAAGATGATCTCACGTCGCTGGCTCAATCAGACAACAAAACGATCGAAATCCGATCCCATCCGATCCCATCCGACTCCGTGTCGCGAGGCGGGCGGGGGTTTTTCTTTGATTCCCGACGGCCGGCGCAGTGTAGCGATGGTGGATGGCATTCGTGGCGGGTCTATCCGAAGGGATGGCCGGTGATCGGCCTGCCCAAGGAAGAAGAGCTTCACGGTCGCGAGCCTCTGATACCAAGCAATTCCCTTGGGCGCAAATAGCGAAGGGACTGAAGTCCCTACCACTTTCCTAGAAGCGTGGTTGGAAGCCGTCTCCTCCTACCTTCTGGACTGTCGGCGAGATCCACGTCCCCGTCGTCCTCGGGGACCTCTTGCTGGCTCATCCTTCTCATTCAGCATCGTTTCGTAGGGGACCAATCCAGCTTTCAATCGCTCGACGATCTTCGCGTGCTTTGCCGACAGATCCGTGGATTCCGAGGGATCCCCTTTCACTTGATAGAGCATGGTTTCGTCCCCCTGCTGAACCAGTTTCCACGGATCGTCGAGGATGGCCATAGAACCCTGTCCAGCAACGACGATCGGCGGGCGCTCCACGGTCTCGCCTCGACGAATGACAGGCCAGACATTGAAACCATCGAGTGGTTTTTCGTTCCCCAGCTGGATACCAGCCGCCGCCGCGAGGGTGGGCGGGAGATCGAGGACGGAAATGAAGGCATCGCACTTTGATCCTGGTTTGATCTCAGACGCCCAACGCAGCACTGCTGGGACTCGGATGCCACCTTCGAAAACGCTGCCCTTGCCGCGTTTCAACGGCGCGTTGCCGAGGCCGGTGACCGCTGCTGCATCGCCGGCGCCACTCGGCCCACCCCGCCGACGCCGATTCGCTCCTATCTCACGACCTCCCGCACCATTATCGCAGAAGAACATGACTAACGTATTTGCTGTCATTTTCTCAGAATCCAGCGTTCTCAAAATTTTCCCAATCGCCTGGTCCATGGCATCGATGCACGCTGCGCGGGTCGCTGCACTGCCTTTCAAACCACGCTTTTGGTATTTCTCGACAAGGGCCTTCGGCGCCTGTGCCGGACCGTGGGGAGCATTGAAGGGGACGTAGAGGAAGACCGGCTTGGCCTTGTTCCGCCCCTTGAGCAACTTGACGGCTTCCGCGGCCAACAGATCGGTGGTGTAGCCCTCTTCCACCACGTCCACACCATTGCGTTGCCAATCGCGCCCTCCCGAGCCCGTGTGTTTGTAGTAGTCCAGGACACCGCCCCGGAATCCGTAGAAGTGATCAAAGCCACGCGATTCCGGTGCATAGGCTTCTCCCATTTTGCCGAGATGCCATTTACCCGTCATCAAGGTCTGATAGCCTGCCGCCTGAAAGGACTGTGGCAGGAAATGTTCATCTGTGGGAACTCCCTGACGCCCGCCCAGCGGGCGCACAATGCCAAACCGGATGGGCGACCGTCCCGTCATCAGCGCCGTGCGGGTGGGGCTGCAAATGGGAAAGACGTAGAATCGATCGAGTTCGACCCCCTCTGCCCCGATCCGGTCGATGTTGGGCGTGTCCACCTTGCTCCCGTGATACCCCACGTCGCTCCATCCCATGTCATCCGACACCAGCAGAACAATATTCGGCCGCTTCTTGGTCTTGGTTTTCTCCTCCTCCGCAGCGGAAGCAATCACATGGAAGCCTAAACTCAGGCTCAGAATTGGGATTAGGCGATGCAGCGTTCTCATCATCATGATCGTCATGACCGGTATTCGAAAGACAACGCCGCGCTACGGCCGCCTTCCCCGCCCGCCACGTCCATGGTCAATCTCTCCATCAGCATCGCGATCCTCGCCGTAGGGAACCGCCATCTCAATTGAAATGCCTTTCCTTCGGCCCTCGAACACGTGTTCTCCATAGATCTTCTTCTCGGTCGTCTCGGCATAGTGGGCGTTTGCTTTGGCCATCGCCTTCATGACCTCCTCGAGCCGAGAATTCAGGGCCAGATGCTGGAGAACTTCTCCTTCCAGTCCATAGGTGTCGGGGCGAATCAGGTAGATTCCCGCATCCCCGTTCGATTCTTTCGAGAGTGGCGCCTTCCAGGATCCATCGCTTGCCAGATCAAAGTGGAAACGACCCTGCACCTTGGGATGCCAGGCCAAGGGGCGGAGACGCTGCTCCACCGCGGCTAACTGATTTTCCGGAGCCGCGATCAAGATCAGCATCCGTTGATCGGCCGAGGCGACGTTGAGAGCGAGTTTGAAACTGGGAAAATCGGGAACAGGCGCCTTGCTCGCCTCACCACGGGATTCATAGTTGGCAGCAATCGCCGCCAAGCTGTCGGCAAATGAACCGGCGCCGGAGAACACCTGGCGTGGTCCTCGTCCACTCCTTGTTAGGCGTTCTTTCCCGTCAGGCGCGAGAATGCAAAACGCCGTGTTCTCGAATCGGCCGTTGAGGTGACTGCGAACGATCTGCTGATTCTCCTCGCTGGCATAGGAATCAATGCGGACACAAACGAACTTCCGGGAGGCTTCAATGACATCTGGGCTGCTGAACACACTGTTCTGCGTTTTCGTGTAGCCCGGTCAGAAGACGCCGGGCACGCCCCCACACTGCGAGGCCGCCGCCATGAAGAGGATGGGCCGGTTGCTCCGTTTGGCTTCGGCGAGCCCCAGATCCAAGCGGCCATACCAGGCGATTCCGGGATCACCGAGATCACCCGGCGCCGCTCCCAGTTCCGTTGGCCGGGGACCACCTCCTCCGCCTCTCTCTCCGCGGGATCGGCGCTCCCGACTCGGGGCCGAACTCGACCGGCCGCCGCCACGGCGCGGGCTCTGAAACCCCAGCTCCTCCACCGACAGCGTTCCACTGTCATCCTGATCGAGGGCCAGGAGGGCCTCTGCCGCCTTCTCCAATTCGGCCGCCGAAATGGCGCCGTCGGCATCCCGGTCGAAGACTCTGACCAAGTTGATGAGCGAAGGCCGCTGAGTTCCCGTGCGGGA
>JANQJH010000488.1 GCA_028281705.1 Verrucomicrobiales bacterium | reverse complement strand
CCTCGGGTTCGATGGACCAGTGAAGGTCCTCGGCGTTGTCTCCCAGGACGGCGCCAGCGTTGTCCTGGCCGGTATTGACCAAGCCGGTAATGGTGGCGGCGTTTCCCGGGATCGATGCCGTAGCGAAGGCGAGAGCAAAAATGGATAAAATTCTCATCATTCTAGGCCGATTCTGCCATATGTGGGGATCCCGGGCAAGGTGAAAGCGGCGGGACGCCGGCGGGAGGCCTGTTTCGACCTGGAAGATGTCGGTTTCTCACCAAACGATCCTCTGACCGGTGGGGATCGTCTTGGAGTTGGTGAAAGTTACGATAGACTTAGAGATGTCTTTCCCCGCGATCTTGGGTCTCTTTCTTTTTTTGATGGTGTCTGCCCTCACGGCGATGGGGCGCGATCTCGACTATTACTTGCCCGGGGGGACGAGTTACGATCCGGCGGTGACCACCCCGGAGGCCTTTCTCGGGTATGAGATCGGCGATTGGCATATTCGGCACGATCAATTGGTGGCTTATCTCGAACGGCTGAGTGAGGAGAGCCCGCGGATTCATTTCCAGCGCATTGGGAGAAGTCATGAACTGCGGCCGCTGGTTCTCGTCACGGTGACGTCGGCGGAGAATCACTCTCGATTGGAAGAAATCCCGACGCAGCACCTCCAGCTTGGGGACCCCGCGATGCAGGGTCATCCAGACGAGACCTGGCCCGTCGTGGTCTACATGGGCTATAGCGTCCACGGCGATGAATCGAGCGGGGCCAATGGAGTGCCGGTTCTGGCCTACCATCTGGCGGCCGGTCAGGGTGCGGCGGTGGAGTCGCTGTTGGCGCGTACGGTGATTCTGATTGATCCCTGTCTCAATCCGGATGGCTTCTCGCGCTTTGCCCAGTGGGCCAATGGCCACCGGGGGCGGCAGCCGGTGGGGGATGCCGAACACCGGGAGCATCACGCGGCGTGGCCAGGGGGACGGACAAAGCACTACTGGTTCGATCTCAACCGTGACTGGCTGCTGGCACAGCACCCCGAGTCGCAGGCTCGACTGGCTCACTTCCACCGGTGGCGGCCGAATGTGCACACGGATTTCCACGAGATGGGATCGGAGTCGACCTACTTTTTTCAGCCTGGCGTTCCCGAGAGAAAGCACCCCTTGACGCCGACGGAGAATGTGGCGTTGACCGAGGCGTTTGCCAGGGAGCACGCAGCGGCATTGGACCAGATCCGGTCCCTCTACTTTACCGAAGAGCGATTTGACGATTTCTATTACGGCAAGGGCTCGACCTATCCCGATATTCACGGTGGCGTGGGGATTCTCTTCGAGCAGGCCAGCGCGCGGGGGCATCGACGTGAATCGCCTCACGGTGAGTTTGATTTTGCTTTCACGATTCGCAATCAGTTGCGGACCTCGCTCTCCACCTTGGCCGCGGCCACGGAACAGGCTGAACGCCTCTTGCGATACCAGCAGCAATTCTATCGTGATGCTCTGGCCCTGGCGGAAGCCGATCCGGTCAAAGCCTATGTCTTTGGAGAGACGAGGGATCAGACCCGCTTGGAGGAGTTGCTCGTGCTGCTGCATCGGCACCAGATCCGGGTTCATCAGTTGGGCCGTGAAGTGTCTATCGGCGGCCGTTCCTTCCGACCGGGAACGAGTCATGTCGTGCCCTTGGACCAGCCACAGTACCGGTTGATCAAGGCTCTCTTTGAAACGCGGACCACCTTTGAAGATGATGTGTTCTACGACGTCTCAACCTGGACGATGCCCTTGGCTTTCGGGATCCCCTATGGTGAACGTCGTGAGGTGGCGGAAGGGGAAATCGGTGAGAGATGGACGGCGAAAGCGGCTTCTGCAACCCCGAGGATGACCATTGGAGAAGCCTATGCCTATGCCATTGAGTGGGACGATTACTTGGCGCCGGCAGTTCTCTACCAGTTGCAGAAGGCCTCGGTTCGGGTGGCGGCGGCCACGGTGCCGCTTCGGTTGACCACCGTGGCTCAAGGTGAGCGCGATTTTGCTCGCGGAACGCTGGTCATCCCGGCGGCGCGGCAGCAGTTAGAGGCTGCGGAGCTCTCGGAGGTCTTGGCCTCGGCGGTGCAATCGACACCGATTGAAGTCCACTTGATCAAGGGAGGGCTCACGGCTGACGGGGTCGACCTTGGAAGTGCCAAGATCGTGCCTCTGAAGCCCGTGGCACCGGCGTTGATCGTGGGTTCGGGTGTGAGTCATTATGAGGCGGGTGAGGTCTGGCATTTGCTCGATCACCGGATGGGGATGACCTTGCCCTTGCTCGAGTTGGAGGATCTGGGAGACCTGGATCTGGAGCGCTACAGTCATCTCATTTTGGTGGACGGCAATTACGGAGCCCTCGGGGAGAGTGAGATCTCGCTGCTGAAGACCTGGGTGAAACGAGGCGGGATCTTGATGGCGCAAAAGCGAGCGGCGCGCTGGGCCGCAGCCAAGGAATTGGCGAAGGTCTCGTTTGTCACCAGAGAGGATGAGAAGAAGCCGGGTGGGAATGAGGAAGGCGAGGAGAAGAAGGAGGAGGATGCGCACGAGCACGAACACGAACACGAGGAAGTCGAGGCGCTTCCATACGGAGACTATCATGCGATTGAAGATGCCAAGCGCACGAGCGGAGCCATCTTTCGCGGCCGGCTGGATCTCAGTCATCCCCTGGCCTTTGGTTACCGGGAAGCGTCCATCCCGGTGTTTCGCAATAGCAATTTGGTCATGCGCCCGAGCGAGAACCCATACGCCACACCCTTGCGTTATGCTTCCGAGGATCCGGTGCTCATGAGTGGCTACGTCTTTCCGGAGAACCTGAAACGCTTTCGCGGCCGTGCGGGAATGGTGGCGGAGAAGGTCGGCCGGGGAGCCGTGATCCTAGCGGTGGATAACCCGAATTTTCGTGCCTTCTGGTATGGGACCAATCGACTCTTTCTCAATGGGCTCTTCTTCGGCCAGCTTCTGGAGGGCACCAGTCCCAAATCGCACGATGACGCCAGCGCGGCGCAAGATCACCATCATTGATCCGCGTCCATTTCAGTCTCGGCAGTGACCTGAGGCAGGAATCGCCGTTCGGGTCGAATCTTGACGAGCGCGCCCGCCGTTCAGGTCTCGCTATTTGCCTTGCCGCCGGGGACGATTTGGAGAGGCTCTATCAGGTGGGCGCTGCCCCATTATTGCTTATGAAATCTCTCGTACTCCGTTCCACATTTTGGTGTCTCCCGGCCATCCTCTTCCTTGGGGTTGTTAGGGCCGAAGAACACGAGATCATTCAATGGGAGAGGCATCATCTCGATAAGACATTTTACGCTGAGGGTGCGGCCTATGGAGACATCGATCGAGATGGTCACGTCGATATCGTCTCGGGGCCCTTCGTCTGGTTCGGTCCGACTTTTGCCCGGAAGATGGAAATCTACCAGCCGGAGGCGGTGGATCCGCGGGGCTATTCACATAATTTTTTGAGTTTTGTCGATGACTTCAATGCGGACGATTGGCTCGACGTGCTCATCATTGGGTTTCCCGGGCGCGATTCCCGCTGGTTGGAGAATCCGCGAGGGGCGGAGGGGCACTGGGCGGTCCATACCGCGATGCCGCAGACGGATAACGAGTCGCCCGCCTTTCTCGATCTCACGGGCGATGGCCGTTCCGAGATCGTGTGTTCGGTCAATGGTGTCCTGGGCTATGCCTCGCCGAATCCTGACAAACCGACGGATCCGTTTACCTGGCATCCACTCTCGCCGGAGAACGCCGTGGGCGGCCGGTTCACCCACGGCTTGGGGGTCGGCGATGTCAACGGGGATGGTCGAATGGATGTGTTGGAGAAAGAGCGCTGGTGGGAGCAGCCGGCCTCGCTCGAGGGCGATCCCTTGTGGAAGAGTCATCGCTTTGCCGTGGGGGCTCCCGGGGGCGCGCAGATGTACGCCTATGATTTCGATGGAGACGGTGACAATGACATTCTGACATCGATCGCGGCCCACGGTTACGGGCTGGCCTGGTATGAGCAGGTGGTTTCGGCGGAGGGCAAACGCTCGCTGAACCGGCACCTGATTATGGGCCAGGATCCGCTGGAGAATCGCTATGGACTGGCTTTCAGTCAGATGCACGGGATCGCCCTAGCGGACATCGACGGCGATGGGCTGAAGGACGTGGTCACGGGGAAACGTTACTGGGCACACGGGGGCAAGGACCCCGGCGGAAACGATCCGGCGGTCCTCTACTGGTTCCGCACGGTCCGCGGTGGTGAGGATGGGGTCGATTTTGTGCCCTATCAGATCGACAACGACTCCGGTGTGGGTTGTGAAGTGGATGCCGGCGATGTCAACGGCGATGGATTGTTGGACATCGTGGTGGGGAACAAGAAGGGAACGTTCATTCACCTGCAAAAGCGGCGCAAGGTGGACCGGGAGGCTTGGTTGGATGCCCAGCCGATGAAGGCCTTCATCGACGGTATCCGGCCGATGGCGGAGTACGCCGCCGGCCGGCCCGCGGCGGAAGCGGCGGAGGCGATGACCTTGACGGACGGCTTCACGGCGACGCTCTTGGCAGCGGAGCCTGATTTGGCACAGCCGGTGACCTTTTGTTTCGATGCCCGTGGACGCCTTTGGGTGGCGGAGGCGCATAACTACCCGTTTCCCGCGAAAGAGGGAGAGGGGAAGGACAGGATCCTGATTTTTGAAGATGCGGACGCCGACGGGAGCTATGAGACGCGCAAGGTGTTTGCCGAGGGCCTGAGTCTGATCAGTGGATTGGAAGTTGGATTCGGCGGGGTTTGGGTGGGGGCGGCGCCCTATTTTCTGTTCATCGCCGATCGTGACGGGGACGATGTTCCCGATGGCGATCCCGAGATTTTGTTAGACGGCTGGGGATTGCAGGACACCCATGAGACTTTGAATTCCTTCAGCTGGGGGCCCGACGGCTGGCTCTACGGATTACACGGGGTCTTCACTCATTCCAACGTCGGCAAGCCAGGCACACCGGAGGAGGAGCGGACCTTTCTCAATTGTGCGGTGTGGCGCTACCATCCGGTGCGACATACCTTCGAGGTTTTTTCCACGGGAACTTCCAACCCTTGGGGGTTGGATTTCGACGCCTACGGGCAGGCCTTCATCAGCGCCTGTGTCATCCCGCACCTCTGGCACATGATTCAAGGCGCCTATTACGAGAGGCAGGGCGGGCAGCACCGGCGGAAGCATCTCTACGAGTTGTTAGGCACGATTGCGCGGCATCGTCATTATGCGGGGAAGATCACGGATCACGCCCATTGGGGACACACGCCAAGAGCGGACATCATTGTGGGTGACACCTTCTCCAGGGGCGGGGGACACGCTCACGCGGGACTAACGATTTATCGTGGCGGCAGTTTCCCCTCGCGTTTCCGTGACGCGCTCTTGATGTTCAACCTTCATGGGCAC
>JANQJH010000471.1 GCA_028281705.1 Verrucomicrobiales bacterium | reverse complement strand
AACGCTTGGTGGGCCGGGCGCTTAAAGACTTGAGGAAGGAGGCTCGCAAGATCGGAAAACGCTCATCGGACAAGGCCTTTCACCGGCTCCGAATCCGAGGAAAGCGGCTTCGCTATCTCCTGGAGATCTTTGCGCCGGTCTTTCCGGGGGAACTCACCAGATTGGTGGAGGCCAGCAAGGAGATGCAGGATTTCCTCGGCGACTATCAGGATGCCTGCGTGATCCTGGCTGAGATCGATGCCTATCAGAGAAGCGGTGGCAAGCACCCGAAGCGGCTCCGAAAATCAATTCGCCGGCGCAAGAAGGCTCTCGGCAAACAATTCCCCCGGGCGTGGAAGAAATGGTTTCGGCGGCATTCCAAGTTGAAATGGACCGCGAAATAGTGGGCGCGATTCGGGCCGGCAGATATGTCTTCTGGAGAGGAGGCCCGTCAGTGTCGGCGGGCCGATTGAACCGATTGGGTCGGAAGATGATCTGCCCGGAAAGATGCTGGAAAAATGACCCACGGGGTTGAATCGATTTCCTAGTGGCGGCTGAGATCACCGGCCATCCCTTTCATCCAGCAGACCGGTAAGGTAACCGCCGCGTCATGGAACGAGACTGACTTGCAATCTCAGATAGATTTGCGCTTCACCGGTATCACGAGGGAACATCAGCCTAACGGATTCCGCGCCGTTACCCAAAGCGGCCGGTGTTTCTTCTTCGGCCTCCGTTACGACTGACCAGGATTGGAGATCGGTGGAACTCTCGATTTCGAACTGAAGATCAGTGGTACCCACACGGCGCTGGTACTGCAGTCCGGAGCGATCTTCGGTGAAGACGCCGATGGGAAGGGCGCCCGCGTCGACCGGTGCGTGGGGATCGAGATTCATGGCGTAGGCTAACAAGTTGGGGATCCCGTCGGCGTTGGCGTCGCCCGCAGGGCCTGAGAGCGCATCGTCGGCCAGTTCCTCGGCGGAGAAATGCGCTTCCCGCCATGCGGCATAGCTATTGCCGTCATCTCCGCCGCCGCCATCGGGCTCTTCGATGATCCCTTGATTGGGCGCTCCGGGAGATCCCTCCACGTTCTGACTGGCTCCCCAGCTCTCTTCCAGTTTCCAGGAATCAAAAGTTCCGGCTTCGTCGAGAATGACGAGGGAATGGCCCTGGTCATCTGCGAGGTCGGACCAGGAACCGCCGTAGCTGAAGGAGAGAATGTTCTCGCTGTTGGCATCCCGGAGCTCGATGCCTTCGCCGCCGTTGTTCAGACTGCCTGTGTAGGTTCCGAGGATGAGGGCGGCGTCGCCGTAGCGGCTGCGAAAGGCTTCCTCATTCCTAACCAAAACTCCGTAGGCGCCCGGAGCCAGGGTGGCATCCTCGGCAAAGTCATGCCCGATCCCGTCGGAGAAAAAGACGCCTGCTAGAGAGAGTGTGGTCTCTCCCGTGTTCTTCAGCTCGAGGAACTCGTAGTCGCCTCCGGAATAGGCCGAGTTTCCCTCGTCGGGCAACGGGTTGTACATGATCTCCGTGATACGAAGCGCGGCCTGGGCGTCACTCGGTGCACCTTGGTAGTCATGCTCGGCGATGATGTTGCCCTCACGGTCTTTCAAGATCAGGGTTTCGCCGCGGGCGGACAACTGGCCGCGGTAGTCACCTTGTAAGAACAATCCCTCGCCTCCCTTGGGACTCTCTGAGCGGGCGCGGAAGGCCTTGGAATCTCTCACGATGTAGATCTTGCCACCCTCGGGCGAGAAGATGCTGCCGCTATCGGGGATGACGGTGCCGGGGCGGATGGTGTACTCGATCGCTCCCGAAATGGTCCAGTCGGAGATGTCCAGGGCGCCGCCGGTGGAGTTTTTCAAGACGAGGTACTCCTCGTTCGGATTGCCCGAGTCGGTGCGAAACACCACCTCGTCGAAGGTGACCTTCGGGTTGGATGTCTGCCGGGCGGGCACCAGGCTCAGGCCGTAGAGATAGTCGCGGCGCTGCGGAATGAACTCGTTCCGAATGCGGGCGAGGCCGGCTTCCATGTTGTTCCTGTTGCCCCAGGAACCCCATTTCTCGTAGTCGAGATCGGCATCGGAAACGACGCCTGGGGGGTCGATCATTTGCGTGATTTCGTCGAGTTTGTCGTTGAACCACGTGTCCTCGGGTTCGCCGCCGGGTTCGCCGTAGAATCGATCCATCAGGGTCCGCAGCCGTCGATAGAACATGGTGACAAAATCCGGGTTGGTGTGGAGGGTCGCTACCAAGCGGTTGTTGGTTCCCAGAGTGACGCTGTTTTGCGCTTCCATGGCATCGCGAAAATAGGTTTCGCCGCCGGTCCAGCGCCGGCCGAGGCTGAGATCCACGTCCCAGGGGAGGAAGGTCCACTCATCGGTCCCGCCGGTGTCACGGTAGGCGTAGTAGTTCTTGTGCCCGAAGTCGGTGTTGTTGTAGATCGCCTTGATGGCCAGGTAGTTGACCATGTCCGGGATATTGACGTGGTCGTAGGTGAAGATCTTCTTCTCCTCACGCGAGCCCGTCTTCAAACCGTCGATGAATTGCTCCAGATCGCGGTTGTCTTCCCAGCGGCGGGATTTCTTTTCCGCTCCACCGGCGGCGGAATCGAAGGTGTTGTACATCTTGTAGAGGGCACCGTCTTCCCGCAGACCGACGCGCCTGAGATAGAGGTCATCGCCGTCCTCCACCAGATCTCCGGTGGAATGGAATTCGCCGTTTTGTTGGATGCGAATGGGAAAGGCAAAGTGTGCCGCGATCCCTGCGGCGGTTTGGATGTCGTAGGCCACGGTGTTGCGTGCCTTGGACTTGTCCGCCCAATTGGACAGGAGGTTGAAGTCTTTGATCCGGTCTTCGCCCTCACGGAATTTGAATCGATGGCCGCTGTTGAAGTCGACGTCGTAGGCTTTCTTGGGAAAGCCGCGCGAACTCTGCCCGTGGAGGTCGAACTGCACATTGTCATAAAACTCGCCCTCATAGAAAATGGAGCACTTGGTGCCACGATCGGTGGCCGCTGCATTGGGGTTCTCCACGAACCAGTGCAGGATGGGCAGATTGGAAGTCTCCAAACCGTCCTTGTGCGCGATGGTGCCAAAATACTGGTCGGCATCTTCGGGATCATGATAGAGGGGGAGGCGTTGCGTGTTTCCGCTAGCGTCCGCCGCTTCGACGCGCCAACGGATCATTTGACCGGGATCGATCTGGGTGCCGAAGATGGAGCTGAGACCGAATTCGGCGGTGTAGATCCCGTCGCCGGCCGTCTCATCGGGAGCCACACCATCATCCAGCATCGGCGTGCTAGCCTCGCCGCGGAACATGAGGCGGTAAAACAGGGTTACCTCGGTCACGGGCTCGCCGGTGGAGAGGACTTCGGCGGCGATGGCCA
>JANQJH010000414.1 GCA_028281705.1 Verrucomicrobiales bacterium | reverse complement strand
GAAATCAAACGAGGCAAGTTTCATGGAGATTGGAATTACGAAATCTTGCCTCGGGCATAACTGAAATCCGGTAGTTTATTGTTTTGCAAACCCTTAGTCTTCAAACAAGTCCCGCCCCTCCTCCGGCGACGCGATCTCATCAAGTGCCCCATCGAGAAGCGGACGCAGCGCCCCGGAAAACCGCGACGCCCGCGGTCCCGAGCGCGCATTGAAGAGGACGACCCAGTTGCGTCCGTCCGGTCGACGCACCAGGAGCGTCGACGTTCCCGCCAGGGAACCACTATGCGAGTAAACCATGCCGGCCTCGGTTCGACGTTTCCCCCACCCCAAAACATAGTGGTGACTCCCCACATCGAGCGGCTTGGGGGACGCGTGCATGGTCTCAAAACTCGTTTTCTGCAGCACCGGCGACGCCTCCGGGTCGTCAAAGGCCACGGCAAATCGAGCCAGGTCCACGGCCGAAGCCAGCCAGGCCCCGTGAGAATCCATGGCCTCAAGATGCCAACCGCCATAGGCGTAGGGCACCCGTTTTCCGAGTGTCTCGGCAAACACCGAGGGCCCCCGATAGGGCGTGTAGTAGCGCACTTCACCACCGGCTCGGTCGGCGAGAAACGACCGCCCCAATCGCATCGTCCGGGCGCCCGCGGGATGGAGCACCCGGGTCTTGACGAAGTCCTCGTAGCCTTCCCCGGTGACCCGCTCGATCACCCTACCCAGCAGACAGAAGCCGAAATTCGAATAGGCCTGGCGCTCTCCCGGGTCAAAATCAAGAGGTTGTGTCAGCATGTTGAGGATGACCTCGTCCTGATCCGCCGGTGGCGGTGATCCTGCGTTCCGGGCAAAATCCACCGAGCGAAACATGGCATCAAAGGAGACGCTTCGATCCCATCCACCTTCGTGACGGAGCAGGTGCGCGATGGTGATGTCTCCCAATCGCGGATCCTGTTCAACGTCCTCCTTCAGCGGTTCATAGTCATCGAGAATACCGAAGACCTTGTCCTCCAATCGCAGCTTCCCCTCCTCCACCAACTGCATGATGGCCGTCGCCGTGACCGGCTTGGAGATACTGGCAATGCGAAACAAACTCTCGGGCGTCACCCCTTGCCGTTTCGCCAAATCGGCATAACCAAACCCGCGCGCGTAGACCAATCTTTTCCCATCGGTGATGGCCAATGAAGCGCCGGGAATGGGATGCGTCTCTAGCAATTCCTCCATCAGACCGTCGATTCCCGCGAAAGCGTCAACGGCCCCTCCCGAACGCACCGCACTGGGCGCTGTGTCAGGGTCGTAGCCCGGTCCCCGTAACACCCGTCCCGGCAAGGCCACCGTTTGCTCGCCCTCTTCAAACACAATCTCACCGTTGACCAGGACATAGTGCATCCCTTGCGCTTTCTCATACGGCGAGGCGAAGGTGGCGCGATCCCCAAAGGTCTTCTCGTCAAAGACAATGATATCGGCCGCCGCACCTTCCATCAGACGGCCGCGATCATAGGCCATGAGATCGTTGGCCGCCACCGCACAGGCCTGCGCCACCGCCCGCTCCAAGCTGATCACCTTCTCCTCGCGCACATAGCGCCCGAAGAGCCGGGCAAAGGCGCCAAACCCCCTCGGATGCGAAGCGCTGCTGGATCCGCCGAAGGGCCCCACATCGGTACAAAAGGAAACCAGAGGCTCCCACATGAGACGATGTTTGTTAGCCTCACTCATGCTCTCCGGAAGGACAAAGGCGTCTGTCTTGACCAGGGCAAAAAACAGTTCCCAGGGATCCAGCTCCAACTCCTTCGCCATCGATCCCAGACTCGTTCCCCGGAGCCGGTCAAATCGTATGTTGTTCGCCTGGCCAACGATCAGCCGATCCCAGTCGCGATCAATGTGCTTGTACCAGTTCTCCCAATCTCCCTCATCCGACTCCATCTCCGCCCGAATCGTCGCCTGCAACTCGGCGTCATCGATGCGCGTGAGAAAATCGGCCCAGCCCGCGGCGAAGTGCCGGGGATGGATCATGGCCGGAATCCGCAGGCCGTTGTTGATGTAGGGATAGATGTCCGCCGTGACCTCGCGCCCGTCCGCCCGGGCCTGGCGGATCTTGGCCAGAGCCTCTTCTATCTTGGGCCAGTTGGCCTGACCGGCGGCCTTGAGATGAAAAATGTGAACAGGCGTCTTCCCCTTTCGCCCGATCTCCAGGGCTTCATCGATCGCCTCCAGGAGCGCATCCCCTTCATTGCGCATGTGCGTGTAGTAGCGGCCACCACGCTCACCGGCCACGCCCGCCAGCGCCCCGATCTCGTCCGTATCCGCATAGACCGCCGGCGGATAAATCAACGCGGTCGACAACCCGATGACGCCGTCAGCCATGGCCGCTCGCACCAGCCCCTTCATCTCTTCCAGCTCCTCCTCCGACGGCTTCCGGTCGACACTACCCATGACGAGACGGCGCACCTGGGTGTGGCCCACCGTCTGCGCCACGTTGAGGGGCAGTCCGCGAAGCTCCAGGAGCTGGAAGTACTCCGCAAAGGTGGTCCAGCCCCGAAACGCTCCCTCCTCCTCCGAAAGCGGTGCTGCGGAAGCGCCCTCCCCGGCGTTGATCGTCGTGACCCCCTGAGCGAGCAAGTTGGCCGCCGCCTTGGGGTCGTCCAGCATCGGTGTGGCCGTCTGGCCCATCATGTCGATGAATCCAGGGGCGACGACGAGCCCCGAGGCATCGATCACGCGGGTCGATTCCGGCACGTCGTGGATCACCGGCGCTATCTCGGTAATCCGCCCTCCTGCGATCAACAGATCTCCTCGATACCAAGGTCCCCCGGTCCCATCGACGATCTTGCCGCCGCGAATCACCACATCTGGTTGCGCCGCAAGAGATGGGAGCGTTAAAATCGCGACGACAACGAGGATAGAAGAAAGGCGCATGGCCGTTTTTAACAAGTTCACCGTGGTGCGCAAGTGCACTTGATCTACCCGAGAACCCGTCCGTAGATTGGCACCGTGTCGGAACCTGGAAGCGAAGCAGAATGAGGATCGGAGAAAACCATCGCCTGAGCGTGCTTCTCTTCACGGATATCGTCGATTCCGTCCAGCTCCAGGCGCGCCTGGGGACGAAGGGCTACGCCCAGGTCTTGGAGCGGCACGATCAGCTTTTCCGGGATGCCCTGGAAGTGACCTCGGGCCGTATCCTGAAACACACCGGCGATGGCTTCCTCGCCGAGTTCGCCATGTCGAGTGAAGCGGTGGCCGCCGCTCTACGCTTTCAGCGCCTTCTCCACGAAGAATCCTGGGAACCCGAGCCCATTCTGGTACGGGTGGGCCTGCACCAGGGCGAAGTCCTCGTCGTCGATCCCGGATCCGCCAATGAAGCGGCCCCCCTGGCGGTGGGCATGGCGGTGAATCTCGCGGCCCGGGTCATGGACCTGGCCTCCGGAGCCCAGATCCTCATCACTCGCCCCGTCTACGAGAACGCGCGCTACTACCTCAAAGACCATCTCGAAGACGCCGGGATGACGCGGTCCATCCGCTGGGTCTCCCACGGCGCCTACGAGTTCAAGGGCCGCGACGATCCCATGGACATCCTCGAAGTGGGATTCGATGGCATCTCGCCCTTCGCCGCCCCGGAAGGCGGCGGCAAGAGCCGGAGACTCGGCCTCACCTCGTCATCCGCCGCAGGGGCCTCGCCGGCCCAGACTCCCGATCTCTCTGAGGTCGATGACAGCGACGTCTTCATCAGCTACGCCTGCCTGGACAATCAACCGCTGGCCGAGGGCGAGCCCGGCTGGGTGACACGCCTGCACGATACCTTGAGCATCCGCCTGGGCCAGTTGCTGGGGCGCCGCCCCCGCGTGTGGCGAGACCCCAAGGCCGACCAGGAAGACGCCTGGCACGATGGCCTGGACGAACGCCTGGAGAGCGTGCGAACCCTCGTCCCCATCATTTCACCGCCCTACTTGCAGACCACGGCGTGCCAGCGTGAGCTGCACAGCTACGGCGAGCGAACCTCCGACTCCCGGAGACTGATCCAGGTCGTCAAGACGCCGGCAGAGGAGGACGATTTTTCCTCGGAAACCAGGACTCTCCTGGAGCGCACGCCGCGAATCGAATTCTTTGAACTGGACGGCACGGGCCACTACCAGCACTTCGACGCCTCGCTGGGAGAGGATCTCCGAAGGCGCTTCCTTCACGGTGTCTACGATCTCGCCTACGAAATCAGCCAGCGGGTCAAGTCCGGGACGGATTCCCCGAAGAACCTCCCCGAAAAGACGGTCTTCCTCGCCGAGACGACCCACGACCTTCGAGACGCCCGGGACCGCATCAAACGCGAACTCCAGGAACGCGGCTTTCGCGTCCTCCCCGAACGGCCGCTACCCCTCGTGGCCGGCGATCTGCAGCAGCGGGTCGCGAGCGAAATCGAGCAGGCGGACGCCGTCGTCCATCTCATTGGACAGCGATACGGAGTCGTCCCCGAGGACAGCGAACGCTCGCTGGTGGAACTCCAGTGCGAACTCAGTGCCGCCGAGCTGGAGAAAGGCCGGGAATTCACCCGTTTTTTCTGGGCTCCGAGCGTTCTCGATTTCGAGGACAGGCGTCAGGAATCGTTCTTCCACTCCCTGGAACACGGCGACTTTGGGATGCGGCAGACGGAGTTTGTTCGCGGTTCGCTCGAAGAACTCAAACGCCTGACCCTGGCCAGCCTCAACGAGGCCCGCGAACGCCAGGCGGATGCAACGGAGGAAGCCCACAAGACGGATGCCTCGGTCCGCATGGTCTATCTCATTTGCGACCCCAAGGACCACGAAGCCGTCGAGCCTTTGGAAGATCACCTCTATGATCTCGGTTACGAGGTCAAGGTCCCGCCCAACGACGGCGACGCCAAACTCCGCGCCGAGATGCACCGGCAGATCCTCACCATGTGCGACGGCGTGCTCATCTATTTTGGTCAGGGGAGTCATCAATGGGTGGAGATGACTCTGATGGACATCATGAAGGCACCGGCGTACGGCCGGAGTGATCCGCTCGATGCCCAGGCGGTCTACATCGCACCACCGTTCAATCGGCGGAAAGAACGCTTCCGCACTCACTCCGCCGTGGTCATGCGCAATGGCGACACCTCGTTTTCCCCCGACGCCCTGGAACCGTTCCTCAATCAGTTAGGCCCAGCTCGACTCGAACGCCATGCCTGACCGCCCGCTCAATCCCTTCCCGGGCCTGAGGCCGTTCCGGACCGATGAAGAGTATCTCTTCTTCGGGCGGGACACCCAGTGTCAGGACCTGCTCCGCTTGCTTGAGAAGCGCCGTTTTATTGGCGTGTTAGGCAGCTCCGGCACGGGAAAGTCCTCTCTCGTCCGCGCCGGTCTCCTCCCCGCTCTCTACCGCGGCGGACTCATCAAACAAGGCTCCCATTGGAGCGTGGCCATCTGCCGGCCGGGAGGAGCGCCCATCCGAAATCTGGCGCATGCACTCCTGGAGAGTGAAATCTGGGATCACCTCGATGAGGAGACAGACCTTCCGGGAGCAATCGAGATCGAAACCGTGCTCCAGCGCTCCGGCATGGGCGTGAGTGAGGTCGCGCAGATGGCGAAAATGCCCGCGGAGGAGAACCTTCTCATCGTCGTCGATCAATTCGAGGAACTCTTTCGCTTCCACAAGAAAACCTCCTCGGTGGAAGATCGCGACGCGGCCGAGGCCTTCGTCAATCTGCTATTGGAAGGCGCCCGGGACGAGAATCTCTCCATTCACGTGGTCCTCACCATGCGCTCCGGATTCTTCGGTGATTGTGCGGCCTTCGAGGGACTCTCCGAAGTCATCAATCGGGGTGCCTACCTCGTGCCTCGACTGACGCGAGACCAACTCAAGGAAGCCATCGAAGGCCCCGCCAAAGTCAGCGGGGCGCAAATGGCGCCGCGTCTGATTCAGCGTCTCCTCAACGATGCCGGCGGCGCCCCCGATGAATTGCCCGTCCTGCAGCACGCCCTCATGCGCACCTGGGATCGCTGGCGTGACCGAGAGATTCCGCACGAGTACATCGACCTCTATCACTATGATGCCATCGGGGGCATGGCCGAGGCGCTTTCCCGCCATGCGGATGAGGTCTACACGCACTTAGGTGAGGAAGATCAGCAGATCGCGCAACGGCTCTTCAAAACCCTAACTGAGAAAGATCCGGACAATCGCGGTATCCGGCGCCCGATTTCCCTCGAACGCCTCACCGGCATCATCGCTTCCTCCGATGAGGCTGTGGCGCATGTCATTGATGCCTTCCGCATTCCCAGCGTCTCCTTTCTCATGCCCTCTGCCGATCAGAGGTTGCGGCCGGACAGCATCATCGATATCTCGCATGAGAGCTTGATGCGCATCTGGAAGCGCCTCGGCCGCTGGGTCGACGAAGAGATGCAATCGGCGCGTATCTACCATCGCCTCACGGAAACCGCTGAACTCTGGGAACGAGGTCAGGCCGATCTCTACCACGATCCCGATCTGCACATCGCTCGCGCATGGTATGAGGAGACCCGGCCCACGGCGCTGTGGGCCGAACAGTATGGCGGCGGCTTTGCCCGAGCCATTCAGTTTCTCACCGAGAGCCAGCGCAAGAAGGAGGAGGAACAGGAGCTGGAGGAGAACCTGCGCGAGCGGGAGCTGGCAAGCGCCAAAGCCCTGGCCGACGAGCGGGCGCGTTCGGCGAAACGCGCCCGGCGATTCTCCCTCATCTTTGCCGCCTTCAGCGTCTTGTTGGCCTTCCTCGCCGCCGCCGCCTATCTCGCCATGCGATTCGCCCGCGGTCAGGCCCGGCTGGCGCGCAACGCCCAAATCGTGGCCGAACGCGCAGAGAGGGCCGTGAGCCAGAACTTTAGCCAGTCGGACTATCGGTTAGGCCAATCGCACGCCGAAGCAGGCCGCTTCGGCGAAAGCCTGGCCTATCTCGCTCGGGCCCTGAAGAACAAACGCAATCTCAGTACCGCGGGAGATCGGATCTACGCCATTCTCACGGAAGTGAGCCTGCCGGTCTCTCACTTTCATCATCGAGACCAGGGTGACATCGAGGCCATCGCCTTCACTCCCGATAGCCAAACGCTGATCACCGGTTCCTACGACGACTTTGCCAGGATCTGGGACATCGATTCCAACCGCGAAGAAGCCCAGTGGCGGCACCAGGATCGGATCCTGGCAATCGCCGTCAGTCGTGACGGAACGAAGATCGCCACCGGAAGCCGGGATGGCAGTATCTCTATCTTCGACCGGACCAACAGTCGATTGATCCGCGCAACGTTCAGACATGAAGATGATGTCAATGCCCTCACCTTCAGCCGGGACGGAAGAGTGCTCTTGACGTGCTCAGACGATCAGACGGTGCGCATCTGGAATTGGGCCACGGGCAATGAGCTTCGACGGTGGCACCACGATAACGCCGTCAACCAGATCGCCTTTGGTCCCAACGAGAGCACGGTGATCAGCGTTTCGGACGACAACACGGCGCGCGTCTGGGACATCGTCGCTAACCGCGAACGCCTCCGGGCCGGACACGACGGTGACGTCACCACCATCGATGTGCATCCCGATCAACCTCTCTTTGCCACCTCTTCCGAGGACGCCACCGCCAAGGTGTGGTCCATCGAAACCGGGGAGTGCCTCTCCACGCTGACCCATGAGGATACCGTTAGAGCAGCACAGTTCAGCCCCGACGGCATGCACATTGCCACCTGCGGCCACGATCGCACGGTACGCCTCTGGACCTTTCCGGCCGGCACGGAACTCCATCGCTGGGCACACCGCGACGCCGTCGATGGACTCGATTTCAGCCCCGACGGCAAGCTCATCGCCAGCGCTTCCGACGACCAGACCGTCCGCATCTGGGAAACCGACACCGGCTGGGAATCCTCCGTCTCCCCCCTCCTCCATCGGATCGATGTCGATCAGGCGATGTTCAGCCCGGACGGCCAATGGTTAGCCACGGTGGCCGACAATGAAGTGCGCGTCTGGCGATTTGAAGATTTTCGTGAACCACCCTACAAAGTCCCACTGGCAAACGTCACCACCGGCGCCTTGGAGCCCACCGGACAATGGGTCGCCGGTGGATCGGAGGACGGCATCGTGGGCCAGTGGCGGGCGGATACCGGCGCGGCGCGGCATCCGGAGATCCAGCATCAAAGTGCCATCTCCACCGTCATCTACAGCCCGGACGGTGAATGGCTCATCTCCGGCGATGTCTCTGGACAGGTGCGTGTTTGGGAAGCGCGCACGGGCCGCGAGATCACGCGAGAACCGCTAACTCACTCCGAGGCCATCACTTCCCTGGTCATGCCGCGAAACGGCTTTCTCGTCGTCGCCAGCGGTCGCAGGCTCTCCAGTTGGACTCTCCCCAACGGCAATCCAGGGGTCACCGTCGATTTGCCCTCCACCGCAACGGTGATGAGAGCCAACGCCTCAGAAAGCTACATCGGCATCGGCTGCGCCAACGGCACCACCGTGGTTTGCGATGCCCTCAACCTAACTAAGGTCCACTCGCTTGCCAGCTCGGGATCGATCAATGCGCTAGACTTCTCTCAAAACCTCCTGGCCACGGCATCGGACGACTGGTCGGCCCGCCTCTGGGACCTGGAGACGGGCAAGCAAAAGTCACGGCCCATGGGCCACGGAGGCGAAGTCGCCAGCGTCCGTTTCAGTCCCCAGGAAGACCGGCTCATCACGGGCGCCCTGGACCAACGCGCGCGCATGTGGTCCACCACCTCCGCGAGTGTCCTCGGACGCGCCTTCGCCCACCGCAACGGCGTCCTCAGCGTCGCCTTCTCCACCGACGGCGCTCGGGTCGTCACGTCCTCCGCTGACCTCTCGGCCCGCGTCTGGGACGTTGAAACCTCCCTTCCCCTGACCCAGTACCTCCCGCACGAAGCCGCCGTCACCCGGGCCGCCTTCACGCCGGGAGGCCGCCAGATCTTCACCGTGGCGCCGGGCGATGGCATCCGCCTGTGGAACGTCAGTTTGGGCGCCGAAGGTCAGCTGGCCCCGGACATTTTCCTCGAAGTCGCCGAGGCCATCGGAGGTCTTCAGCTGAGCGGCATCAATCAGTTGATCCCACTCGATCCTCTGAAACGCCGCCTGATCCTGCGCAAGGCGGAGATGGAGACCCAGCGGATGAGCCCGGACGAGAACAACGCCTACCTGAGATTCATTCGCGCCTTCATCACCAAGCACGGGGCGGATCTCCGTCCCAAGGCCCGGCCCTTCCAAGGGCGGAGGCGTCCTCCAGGTCTCGGTAGTCCCGGCGGCGGTGGCGGTCGTGGAGCCGTTGGCGGAGCCGGTAACCGCCTACCTCGCCCTCCACGCGGCCTCGCACCACCACAATCAGGCCCAGATCCCAGATCCACGTCCACGCCCGAGTCCACGATCGAGAATCAGCCCTGATCATCGACAAATCACCGATCCGCCTCTAAGAAGCTTCCGTATGAAACTCGGACTCATTGGCTGTGGCAAGATGGGGAGTGCGCTCCTCAACGGGATTCTCAAGGCGAGTGACGCCGTCGACGCCGTCTGGATCTTCGACTCCTACAGTCCCGCCATGGAGGCCTTGGCCAAGGACGCCCCGCAGTGTCGGGCGGCGGATTCCAATCGAGACGTGGCCGATCGGTCCGATGTCATCCTTCTCTGCGTCAAACCCGACGGCATCCCCACGGTGGCACAAGAGATCGCCGCCTCAAACAACGCCTCTCTCTGCATCTCCGTCGCCGCCGGCGTGAGCCTTGCCGTCTTGGAAACGAACCTCGCCTCTCAGCAGCGCGCCGTGCGGGTCATGCCCAACACCCCGGCTCTCGTCGGTGCCGGCGCCTCCGGATTCACCCTGGGCAGCCGGGCGACCGAAGAGGACGCCGCACTCACGAAACAACTTCTTCAAGCAGTCGGCATCGCCCACCAAGTCCCCGAGCGCTTGTTAGACGCCGTCACCGGTGTCAGCGGAAGCGGCCCGGCCTATATCTACCTCGTGATCGAGGCCATGGCCGACGCCGCTGTCTTGAACGGGCTCCCCCGTCCCACGGCCATCGAACTCGCCGCCCAAACCGTCATGGGTGCGGCCAAGATGGTCTTGGATACGGGCTTGCATCCCGGCGTGCTCAAGGACCAAGTCACAAGCCCGGGCGGAACCACCATTCGCGGGCTTGCCGCTCTCGAACGCGAAGGCCTGCGCCACGCCATGATCGCCGCCGTCAATGCCGCCACCGATCGCTCCATCGAAATGGGCGCATCCCAAGACCAAGCATAGGGCACCCATCGGAGCATGGTGACATCGGCCTCCCGAGCGTCAGAAACAGGTGAGACGCCCGATCGCCTTATCCCCTTTACAAGGGGGGTCACCCGTGTTACCCGGCCTAGATATGAGCATTCTGAGTGGAAAAACCGCGGTCGTGTTCGGTGTGGCTAACAAGCGCAGCATCGCCTGGGCCATTGCAAAGGCATGGGCCGATGCAGGAGCTAACTTGATTTTCAACTACCAGGGGGAACGCCTGAAAGACAATGTCACCGAGCTCACCCAAACCTTCGGCAGCGATACCCCGCTCTACCCTTGCGATGTCTCGAAGGATGACGAGATTGACGCCTTCTTCGATCACGTGAAGAGCCACACCGACAAGGTGGATCTTCTCCTTCACTCCGTGGCCTTCGCCCCGCGCGAGGCCTTGACCGGTGACTTCCTCAGTACATCCCGGGAAGCCTTCAGCGTGGCTCACGATATCAGCGCCTACTCGCTCGTGGCCCTGGCCCAACGCGCCGCTCCACTGATGACGGACGGCGGGAGTATCCTCGCCATGAGCTATTACGGCGCCGCCAAAGTCGTGCCCCACTACAATGTCATGGGTGTGGCCAAGGCGAGCCTGGAAGCCTCGACCCGTTATCTCGCGAGCGATCTGGGCGAAAAGAATATCCGCGTCAACTGCATCAGTGCCGGCCCTGTGCAGACCCTGGCGGCTCGCGGTATCTCCGGGTTTTCCGGCATGCTGACACACTATCAAGAGCACGCTCCCCTGGGCCGAAGCTGTTCCACCGATGAGCTCGGCCAGACCGGCGTCTTCCTCGCCAGCGACGGTGCCGGAGCCATCACTGGCCAGGTGATCTACGTCGACGGCGGCTACCAAATCATGGGGATGTGAGGTGACTGTGCCCCCCCAAGGAAGACCCGCTCGAGCTCTCATCTTTGATTTCGACGGTCTCATCGTCGATACGGAAACGCCGCTCTACGAATCCTGGCGTGCCCTCTATCAGGAGCACGGGCACGATCTCGATCTGGAGACCTACGTCGATTGCGTCGGCTCCACGACCCAACGCTTCGATCCCATAGCCCACCTGGAGTCATTGATTGAA
>JANQJH010000343.1 GCA_028281705.1 Verrucomicrobiales bacterium | reverse complement strand
AGGCCATGGAGCGGGCGACGCCCTATGAACGGTTCTTTCTCCAGGTCACCTGTGGCAATCGCTTCATGTTTCTCACCGGCCTCTTCCCCAAGTTTATCCGCACGCGCCGCGACCGTCGCGGAGCGCCGGGCGTGCGTTATTACGAGGAGATCGCCCGCCGCGCCTACCTGGAGGCCAGCTACCATCCGCTGGCGGAGGAGTTTGCCCTGGCAGGCGTCTACCAAAGGCTGGCGGAATCATTTTGTGACACGCGCCAGGCGCTCAATCATCTGGCGGAGTGTCATCTCTTTCTCGATTGAGTTACCTGGAAAGTGGCAGGAACTTCAGTCCCTGAATCAATCAAGCGAGCTCAGGGACTGAAGTCCCTGCCACATTCTTTGGTGAAGTATTCTGGAAAGTGGTAGGCTGGAAAGTGGTAGGGACTTTAGTCCCTGCATCAATCCGAACTCGGAGCCGGAAAGCGGCGAGACATCCGAAGACATCTCGCCGCTCCACCATCCTGAGTATGAAGGAAGGAAAGATTTCTGGGAAGAGGCGCGTGAGTGACGCTTATTCCAGGTCGCTGCGCTTGCCCCGGCGTTGTCCGCCACGCCGGCCTTTCTTCTGACCGTTGCCTTCTCTTTTGCCTTCGCGGGCGGCCTTGCTGCGCTTGGCGGCCTTGGCCAGTTCGGCGTCGGAGAGATCGCCACTTCCGTCCTCGTCAAAACGTGCGAGAACGCGGGCAGCGAGTTGCTCGTTTTCGCTCAGGTGCTTTTTGAACGCGGCGAGGTGCTCACTCTCGGAGATTTTGCCGTCGCCGTCCGTGTCGGCTGCGCCGCGGGCGGCTTTCATGGCCGACCGGGCGTTTTCGCGTTCTTCCTCGGAGAGTTTGCCGTCCTTATTGGCGTCAAATCTTTCCATCAAGGCCTTGCCGGGACTGCCCTTGGGGCCCTTGCGCCCTTTTCGGCCGGGTCCGCCATCCTGTGCCATCACGTTGGAGGCGAGGAGGCTTGTCATGGCGGCCAGGGCGAGGGCCAGGGTCAGGGGATTGGTTTTCGGGGATTTCATCTTCGCTATTGCTTTCGTTTTGGTTGTTTGCATTCAGGTGATCCTTTTCTTTGGATCTGAGGAAAGAAACCGCACGGAGATGACCGCTGGGTGGCTTGGGGATGACAGGAATGTCATTCCGGAAAGCGCTAAGCTTGCCGCGATTGACAGGTGCGTGTATGGATACGGTCTATGCGCCACGGAATTCAGGCATGTTTCGTCATCTTCGCCGGGCTCACGCTGCTGCTCCCAGCCGCCGTGTTGGCGCAGATCGACCCCTCGCTCTTCGGAGATCATCTTGGACCGCCGATTTCTCAGCTGCCCGATTCGGGTGACGACTATCTCGTGGTGGACGGCGAGCGCTCCTTGGAGCCGGAGGCGGCCATGGATGGGCCCTTTCCCGCGGCGCCGGCCCCCTCCAAGAGCCGAGTGCCGGAGGAATCCACGAATAAGCCGGAGCCGGCGGCGAAACCCAAGGAATCAAGAGGTTGGTTCAAGTTGCCTTGGCGAAGCAAGCGCCGGGAGAACGAGGAGCGTCTGGCGAGGGAGCGTGAGTTGAACCGCCCCAAGCTGGGCAAGCTCCGCGCGGGATCTTCTGCCGGCACCGTGGGCGTGGATGACGGCTTGTTGCCCAGCGAACTCGGCCGATGGAAACGCGATCCTCGCAAGGCGATGAAGCAGGCGCGGGCGGAGCGAAAAATGTTGCTTCTCTGGATGACTGACTCCCTCAGGAGTTCGACTTCGAAAGCCGAGGCGGTCGAGGTCTTCCGGCACACCCAGTTTCTTCGCATGGCGAAGGATTACATGGTGCTGACCAAGATCGATTTTGCCGAATCGGAGATCGCGAGCCACTCCTACACGCGCTATTTGAAAGAAAAACTGAATGTGTTGGGGTATCCCGTGCTGATTCTGTTTTCGCCGGAATCAAAGGAAGTTTGGCGATATCGCGGTTACCGCCGCGGACGATTTCCCGAAATCATCAGTGATCTTCGCTATCAAGTGAAGACCCACGCTCTGAAAGAACGGCATCGCCATGAGAATCTGGTCGCCAAGGGATTTCGGGACTGGACGAATGATCGGAATCAGCCCGTTTTTGCCAAGGCGCTGGAAGTGTCGCGGGAAGACAAGACGGTGCTGTTTGTCGATGTGAACGGCAAACGGTACCGTTATCCGGTGATTCGATTGTCAGGTGAGGACCGCGACTGGTTGGCGGAGAATTTTCTTCGTTAGGCGGGTCAGAGCGGATTGGTTCGGTATGTCGGTTTTTACATTTGATCAACCGCCGTCCCGTCGCGGGTCGGGTTCATTGAAATGGGATCTCTACGGAAGGGGGGAGCCGCTTCCTTTTTGGGTGGCGGACATGGATTTTGCCTCGCCGCCGGAAGTGATCGAGGCGGTGAGAGAGCGTGCCGTCCACGGTGTCTATGGTTATGCCTATCCCAAGACGCGGGAGAAAGAGGCGGTGCTGGAGTACCTGCGCCGACGGCATGGGATCCAGGCGGAGGGGTCGTGGATCGTGTGGCTTCCGGCGCTGGTGCCGGCCTTGAGCACGGCGGCGATGTTGGCGAAAATGCGCGGGGCTCGATCCTCGATCACCGCAACGCCGGTGTACCCGCCCTTTCTCAAATGCCCGGCCGATGGCGATCTCGAATCGATCGAAGTGCCGCTGTGTGAGGATGCCGGGGGGCGCATGACCTTTGACCGGGAAGCCCTCGAGGTGGCGGTGCGGCCGGATACGGGGCTATTCATCCTCTGTAATCCGCACAATCCCGTGGGGCGGGTCTTCACCCGGAGCGAGTTGGAATGGCTCGGCGATTATTGCCGGCGTCACCAACTGGTTCTGTGTGCCGATGAAGTACACTGTGACCTCATCCTTGATGAGGGCGCCACGCCCCATGTCTCCTTCCTTGGCTTGGATCCGGTGCTGCGCGAGCGCACGGTCGTGCTCATGTCAGCGAGCAAGACTTACAATATTGCCGGGATCGGCTGTGCCTTTGCCGTCATCCCTGACGGGGCGCTTCGGGTGGCATTTCGCCAGGCCATGGGAGGACGCTTGCCGCCGGTGAACGTGTTTGGTTACGCCGCGACGGAGGCTGCGTTGCGTCATGGCGAGGCCTGGCGGCGGGAACTCATTGCCTACCTGCGGGAGAATCACCGGGTGTTGTCCGAGTTTGTCGCCCGGAACTGCCCCGGGGTGCGTCTCACGCCGGCGGAG
>JANQJH010000332.1 GCA_028281705.1 Verrucomicrobiales bacterium | reverse complement strand
CCGCAATGAACCCTTAGAGTGACGATCCATTGAAGCTCAACGCCTTACAAATCAGGGGTTTATCGCGCGTTCAGCGCCTTCCATTGCAGTTTTTAGGATAAGAAGGCGGTTGGGGGGGACAGGAGTGTCCGCATCACTGGGCTCCACTTATTTGGTAAACTCTACTACCGCCGGACGGCCTCGTCGCGCGCCTGCACGTAGGCGCTCCTGATCGCAACGTAGGGATCGATGGCTCCCTCGATGAGCGCGTTGTAATCGGCCAAGGTCGTGGGGGAGTCGTTCACGTGTTCAAACGTCCTGGCGCCAAAACCCCAGGCCACGGAATCGATGTAAAACACGGGATCAAGAAACCCATCACCCACCATGCCCACGGTATCTCTCAAGGTGTTCGGCCCCAAAAAAGGAAGCACCAGGTAAGGTCCACGACCGACACGCCATCTGCCCAGGGTCTGCCCCAAATCTTCAGGCGGAACGGAGAGTCCCTCAAATCGATCCGACGCCTTGACGAATCCCAGGAGACCGACCGTCGAATTCACGACGAACTTTCCCGTCTCCCGGGCCGCGCCGTCGAGCTTCCCCTGGAGCAAGTTGCCCGCCAATCTCTTGGGGTAGCGCAGATTGGTGAAGGCGTTGGCCACGCCACGCTCCAAGGTGTCAGGCATCACCGTTTCATAGGCCGTCGACACCGGCTCCAAGAGATAGTTGTAGAGGCGATCGTTCAACCCGTGCATCACGCGGTTGACCGGCTCGAAAGGATCCGCGACCTCGACCATCTCACTCGACTCATCCAGGTCTTCATTGATCAGGTCTTCAATCGTGGTCACGTCCGCTGCACTTCCGGATGGCTCCACAGCTTGAGGGCCACCCGCCGCTACTCGGAACGCGGCCACGTTCAATGATGACCTGGCACAACCAGAAAAGGCGAGCGCCAGCCATCCCAATAACACCAACTCGAAGAGGCTCCTCATCGCGCGGAATCGACCTGAGACTTCAATCGGGCGATCAATTGCTTCGCACTCGCCCCCTTGCCAAAATGCTGATCGAACTGCTTTCGGTAGTTGGCCACCAGGCTCACGCCCTCGATCACCAGATCGTAAAGCTGCCAGCCGGAAGTTGTCTTCGCCATGCGATACACCACCTTGTACTTGGCACCTTTCAAGATCGCCGTGGAGGTCAGTTCAACGCGTCCCCGGCCAATATCTTTCGTCCTACCGTAGGTGACCTGCGGACGCTTCGATGCGGCAAAGCGTTTGCTGTAGGTGCGAATCATGAGGTCGGTCGTCAACCCGATGATCTGTTTCAGTTCGGCGGGAGCAACCCGCTTCCGATTGGTCCCCAGAGCCCGCTGGACCACGACGTCGAAGGAGTAGTGTTTCTCAATCGTCCGGCGCAGGGCTTTTTCCCGCGCGGCCACCGTCGCCGGCCTGGAGTCTCCATAGAGGATCTCTAACAAGCCATTCACCGTGGCCTCAATGCTCGTTCGAGGCTCCTCCGCAACCGCCATGGTCAACGATCCGAGAAACACGATAATGATAGACACTGTCGTTCTGTTCATGATCTCCACTTCCACCAATTTCAAAGATTCAATAAAAACGGGCCAATCGTTCAAGCATCAAACCGAAAGCCTTTTCCTTCTCAAAAAGGAAAATTGGCGCCGAGCACTGTATAATTTTCAGGGATTCCACGACCGCCACTCTCACGAAAGGGCCTCCATCCGTTCAACCACCGCCCGCCCTGTAAAAAAACGCTTCACATCCTCCAGCACGAGGTAGACGGAGGGCACGAGAATGAGGGTAATGACGGTCGCGAAGAGAATGCCGAAACTCAACGAGATCGCCATCGGGATAAGGAACTTGGCCTGAAGATCGGTTTCCAGGAGCATCGGGGTCAGTCCGGCAAAGGTCGTGAGCGACGTCAGCACGATGGGGCGGAAACGCGCCGCGCCGGCTTCCCACACGGCGGCCACCAAGCCCTGGCCCTTGCCCAACTCACGATTGACGTAGTCGACGAGGACGAGACTATCATTCACCACCACACCGGCTAGGGCGACAATGCCGCACATGGACATGATGCTCAACTCGGTTCTCATCAGGATGTGGCCCAAGAGCGCGCCCACCAGACCGAAGGGGATCACTGACATGACAATCATGGGCTGAATGTAGGATCGCAAGGGAACGGCCATGAGAACGTACATGATCAAGAGCGCGATGAGAAAGTTCTGGCCAATTTCGCGAACGGACTGCCGTTGATCCTTTTGCTCTCCGAGAAAGTCATAGCTCACCCCGGGAAACTGGCGCGCCAGTTGAGGCAAGTGCAGGGCCTCCAACTCCTGCACCACCTTATTCGCGCTCGCCTTCGGATTGCGCTTGTCAATGTCCGCACTGATCCGGATCGCCCGGCGCCCATCGGAACGTTCGACCGAGGCGTAGCCCCGTCCATACGAAGCCACCGCGACCTGGGCAAAGGGAACCTCGCTCCCATCAGGCAATCGGATCTTCATTTCATCGAGACTCTCGAGCGACCGCCGCTCCTCCTCGGGATAACGAATCATCACCTTGACCTCGTGGCGTCCGCGCTGCAGCCGCTGCGCCTCCTCACCGTAAAAGCCCTGCCGCACCTGGCGAGCCACGTCGGCCAGCCGCAGGCCCAGAGCCTCGGCCTGCGGGGTCAGCGATTCGAGCTTCAGCTGCCGCTTGCCATCGAGGTTGTTGTCCGCGATATCAGTCACCCACCCGTACTTGGCCAGCCGATCCTGAACTCCCTGGGAAAAGGCCTCCAGCTGCTCCACGTCCCGCCCCACGATCTCCAGATCAATGGCATTGCCTCCGGATTCGGCTTCAGACTGAAAACTCAGGGCCACGGCCCCGGGAATCCCGCCCACAAGCTCCCGCCACTCGCCCGTGAGTTCCACCGCCATCTTGCTCCGCAGCTTGGCCGGGCTCAATTCCACCGTGACCTCTCCAAGATGATCTCCAAGAGGGGGACCGCCCACGGCCTCAAAGCCGACCTGGAACGGTTGAGTGCCGACACTCGCGAGGATCGTCCGCACCACGGAATTGCCCTCGTCGTCCTGGTACTTTCGCCCCAACTCCTGCGCCGCCTCCTCGATCTTTTTCACCGCAGCGGCGGTGGTCTCGACCGGCACGCCATTGGCCATGGTCAGCTTGGCCGAGATCAGTTCCCCCTCCACCTCCGGGAAAAATTGGAACTTGATCCAGCCGGACCGGACATAGGCGGCGCTGACGAAGAACAGACTAACAAACAAAGAGATAACGACGTAGCGATTGTGCAAGGCGATCTTCAATACTGGCCGGTACTGCCGCTCGACAAATCGCTCGAGGCCATGACTGAACCGCTGACGGAATCGCGTGAAGGCCGAAACTTTCCGCTCGGGATCCAGCTTGGAAAGCAAGGCGAGGTGCGCCGGGAGGATCAGCTTGGACTGCACGAGGGAGAAGAGCAGTGTCGGAATCACGATGAGAGGCACGTTGGGCCAGATCTTCCCACTGACCCCGCTGAGCCCTAACATCGGCGTGAAAGCCACGGCTGTGGTGAGAACGCCGAACATGACAATCACCCCGACTTCGTGCGTTCCCCGGGGGGCCGCCAACCGAGGCTCTTCCCCGCGCCGCATTCGCCGGAAGACGTTCTCGCCCACCACGATGGCATCATCCACCACAATCCCTAACACCAAGATGAAGGCAAAGAGCGAGATCATGTTGATCGAAATCCCGAGCCAGGGCATCATCATGATGGCTCCGGCAAAAGACACCGGGATCCCCATGGAAACCAGGGCCGCCAGACTGGGCCGGAGGAAGAGAGCCAGGACGAGGAAGACGAGCACCAAGCCCACGGTTCCATTCTTCATCAGCAAGGACATGCGCCCATCCAGCTCTTTCGAGGTGTCATTCCAGATCCCGAGGTGCGCCCCCACCGGAAGAAAGGTGGGCGCCCGCGCCAATACCTCCTTGGCCGCGCTGGCGACGTCACGGGTATCCTCATCTCCCACCCGGAAGACGTTGACCAGGATCGTTCGCTCCCCATTGAATCGCGACTCCACCTTCCCCTCCTCAAAGCCGTCGATAATCTCCGCGATCTCATCGAGCAACACCCGCCTGCCGTCCTCCTGGGTCACGACGGTGATGTCGCGAAACTCGGCCGCGGTGTAACGTTTGCGAGCCGTGCGAAAGAGGATCTCTCCGGCATCGGTCCGGACAGAACCGCTCGGCAGATCCAAAGATGAGGCCCGAACAGCGTCGGCCACCTGTTGCAATGTAAGGCCATACTCCCTCAGGGTGTGTTCCGCGACTTCGATCGAAATCTCATAGTTCCGAATGCCAGCCAGGCTCACCTGGGTGATCGCCTCCTGGGCGAGCAGCTCTTCGCGGACCCGTTCGGCCATCTCTCGCAGGGACGCTTCCGTCGTCGCCGCCGTCACCGCCACACTCAGGACCTGACTCTTCAAGAGAAGTTCCTGGATGATCGGCTCCTCCGCATTCTCCGCCAAATTCGTCACCGCACTCACCCGGGTCGTGATGTCGTCCATGACGTTCCGGAGATCGAATCCGGCACGGATCTCGGCATTGATCACGCCAATCGATTCCGAGGCCACCGAGGTCACCCGATCAATTCCTTCCACATCCTGAATCGCCTCCTCAATTGGCGCACAAACGCCACTAGCAACCTCCTCAGGAGCAGCGTTAGGATAGGGAATCTGAATCGAGACGATGTCGACCCCGGTCTCGGGGAAGATCTCCTTCTTCAGTTGCGACCACTGAAACGCCCCCATGACGAGCACGATGAGCATGAGAAAATTCCCTGCGACGTGATTGCGTGAAAACCAGTGGATGAGCGCTTCCATGAGTGAACTCCGATCGCTATTTCTTCTGAGTCACACTTTCCCCGACAACGTTCACCGCCATGCCCGGCTGAAACACGGGCAGAAAGGAGACACAAACCCGGTCTCCCTCGCGCAAACCATCCCCGACAATGACCGTCTCAATCTCCCGCCGAACCACCGTAACCTCACGCCGGCTGAGGGTGTCGCCGTTCTCCACCACAATAATCGTGTCCTCCTCCTGCAAGGCCCTCCTGGGAAGGCGAAACACATCCGTCAGGGCCCGCCCCTTGATGCTAGCTCGCACAAAGAGACCGGGTACCATGAGGGCATCGTCTTCCTCTGAAGAAGACCGTTGGCGAACCGCGGCAATCAAATGGAGCGAACGGCTGCGGCGATCGATCTCCGACTCCTGCCGCACAATCTCCGCTTCCCATCGGTGCCCCGTCGAGGTGCTCAATTCCACCACCGTCCCCTGGCTCGTGAGATCGAGGAACTCCAGATCGGGCAATGAGATGGGCAAGCGCACTTCGAGAGCCGTCGATTCGTAGAAATCTGCCAGGGGCGCCCCGACACCGACGAAGGAAGCCAGGTCGGTATGGGTGCGCAGGACCCGGCCCCGATAGGGCGCCCGCAGAACCGTGCGCTCCAAGTCGCGCTCCCGCTTCGCCACCTCCGCCTCCGCCGCTGCGTAGGCCGCTCTCGCGCTTGCCAGTTGAGGTTCTCTCTGGACCAAGGGACTCGGTTCCTCTCGCCGTCCCAGCTTCTTCCAATCTCTCACGGACTGTTCCGCCTTGGCCTCCTCCACCTGCAATTCCAGGGCCGCACTGGCAAGCGCGGACCGCGCTCTGGCCACCGCGGATTCATAGTCGGACTGGTCGATGCGCAGGAGCACGTCGCCCTCCTCAAAACGCCCCCCGGCCTCCATCGCCGGGGCCACCGCGATCACCTTGCCCGCCACCTCGGCAGCCGCATTGGTTAGGGTCCGAGCCTCCACCACGCCTTGGGAGGCAATCGTCATGGGGACATCCAGACTCCGGGCCACGACCACCTCAACCGAGGGCAGCAACTCTTGCTGCACCTTTTCCTCCGGCCGCGGCCGGAAGAACCACAGCCCGGATGACAAACCGATTGCCATCGCCAAGATGAGCACACAGAGAATGAGGGTTCGCATCATGGTTCGTTCATTGCTCCAGTTTAGTTAGGTTGGAAATCGCCTCCCAACGCCAGATGAAGGTTCACGCGGTTGTCCAGGCGCAGGCGCCGGATACTGATCAAGTCTCCCGAAAATCGCAGGGCCCGGGTCTGGGCCGCCAAGACCGTGAGGATGTCGCCCACCCCATCACGATAGTCGTCTCGCGAAGCTTGGTCCGCCTCGATGGCGAGGGCCGAAGCCTCCGCGAGTGCGACCTCGCGCTCCGAAAGGTAGAGGTCGGCCTCCAGGGCAAGCTCCACCTCGAGAAAGGCCTGGAGCACGGTAGATTGCAGGTTCATCATGGCCTGGACTTCCTGCTCCTCACGGATTCTCTTCTCCTCGATGAGCCGCCCGCCGGTGAGGATGGGTTGAATCACGTTTCCCGCCAAATTCCACACGCCGAAGTCACTGTCTAACAGATCCTGCAGAGCCTCTGTCGAGGTCCCGCCACTGGCGGTGAGCGCCAGTTGGGGAAACATGGCGCGCTGGGCCTCCTTGATCAGTTCGCCCTGGGCGGCGAATCGCCGCTCCGCCGCCTGAATGTCCGGTCGCCGAAGCAAGAGTTCGGAGGGCAGGCCCGCCGGCGGCATCGACGGAAGATTGGGAAGCGTCGGTGAGTCCTCGATCTCGTTTTTCGGATAGCGGCCTAACAAGACCTCGAGCTGCCGCGTCGCCTGTTGTACCTGATCCTTGCGCAAGGCAAGCTGCTCTTCGGCGGCGGCAACATCGGCCTTGGCCAGCCGCAACTGGGCTCCCGT
>JANQJH010000273.1 GCA_028281705.1 Verrucomicrobiales bacterium | reverse complement strand
GGTAGTAGGCGTTCACCCGGGCGAGATTGGGGACCTGACGCCAAATGCGGCGGAGAAGGCGGTGGACCTCCTCGGTTTTCCCGTCTTCCATGGCCTTCTTCACCGAAGCCATCGTCGCCGGAGACAGTTTCTCCGCCTTCTCTTCCTCTTCGGAATCAGCTTCCTTGTCAGAATCGGCAGCGACCTTGGTTGCGGATGCGGCCTGCGTCGCGACCACCGGCACGGTCGCCGTGGAAGGGGAAGCCGCAGCCCTGGCAGGTTGGGCGGCAGGAGGCACCGCCGGAGTCACCCGAGCCGCCGCCGTTGTCTTGGCAGGCTCATTGGCTTGTTTCTCCTCCGCTTTCTTCTTATCATCCTCCGGCTTCTTCTCCTCCGGCTCGTCCGGAGGGAGTTTCTTGGCCTCGACCGCTTTCAAGGGATGCTCCAGGCGCGACCACAGTGCCGCTAACTGATTCCGAGCCGCAGCGTTCTTCGGGTCTTTCTCCACCACCGCCTCTTGCACTTGCACGGCTTCCCAAATCAATCCCATGGACTCCAACATGCGCCGGTGTTCATCCTGAAAACTCTTCTCGTCGGGAAACTCGGCCGCGGCTTGCAAGAGATGGGAGCGAAGCAGGCTCTGACGACCCGATTGCCGGATCAAAGCAATCTTGGACTTCGCCAGAGCCAAGTTCTCGGCTTCGTCCTCCCCCCTCAATTCGGCGAAAGCTTCTAGCAAAGCGTTCAGATGGTCGGGCAGGAAAACCCGCTGCATTTGTTGCGCCACGTTCTTCCCGAGCTCGGAATCCGGCTCCAAGGACATTTTCTGCACCCGTTTCGCCAGGACGAGAGCCTCCTCTTTCCTCCCGCACTGCAGGAGCAACGGCGCCCGAATGGCATCGAGTTCTGCGCGCTTCACCTCCGGCAAACCCTCACTCAGTTCGCCTAACAAGTCAGCAGAGAATCCGACCTGTTGCTCTCTCTCATCATAATAATACCGTCGCGCCTTGTTCCAGGCCTCCACCACTCCGGTCCGCGCGCCCGCCGCCGCTTCGAGAACCAGTTCCCGAAACAAGTCCTCGAGCTCGGGATCCATCTCTCCATCATAACTCTTCAACAGATTGAACAGAAGATGCAGGCGATCGGATTTTTTGGCCTTGGGAAAGGTCTCCTTGAGCAACTGGCTGTAGTCCTCCGGTCGAAGCACGTTGAAGAGGTTGCCGATCGAATTCAGATAGAAACCGCCGCGGGAGAGGATATTTTCCAATGGCGCCCGCACATGATCCAAACTGAGACGAAACTGCCGGCCGGTGAGCTTGTTCAGCTGCTGAATGTAATAGTGCATCGAGCTGTTCTTCGAGGACTCGATCGATTCCAATTTCGCCTCCACCAAGTCCACCAGGGAATCGCGATCCTGGTCATTGAGATGGGGCCAAACGCGCGCCAGGACGGATGTGTACTGCCACACTTGCTCGCTCGGCGTGTCGACCAAGACTTGCCGGGCCAGACGGCGTAGCGTCGTCGTGTCTCTCAAAAAGAGCGCCGCTCCGAACAGCGGCCCCTGCAAGCCCCCCGTCTGTCCCTCAGCTTCCCCGGCAGCCTGACGCAATTGACGACGGGCTTCGGCGGCATCGCCCGTGATGAGCATGTGAAAGAGATCCCCGTTCCCACTGCCGCCCTTCGAACGCTGGAGATATTTTTGGCCTGCCTCCGCGCTGGGATGCTGTGGGAACTCCGCTAGAAGCTCGTCAGCCATGTGCTCCAGGCCGAAGGTGAGCAACGTCTGGCAGAGACTCGGCAAGAGCTCCGCATCCCGGGGAAAAACCCTCAGTAAATCACGGTAGACTCGCCTGATCCGTTCCTGTTGATCAAAGCCCACGGCGGCCCGCCGGATCAACCCTGCTCGCCGATTCACGCGCGGGCTGCGCTTCATCACCCGCTCGTCCTCCGGCCGATCCATTTCTCCCAGCTCCCGCAGTTCCGCGGCCAACTTCTGCTCCTGGATCTCGAGAAAGCTGTCCAATTCCTCTCCCGGCGATGCCGTTGTGAGAAAGGCCTTCATGGCCCGGGAAAAATACTTGCCGTAGGCATCCTGATTCCGCGCATAGACATAGCCCTGCGTTTGTCCCACCGCCTGGTCCTTCGAAGAGGTCATCGGTTGGAGATCGATCAACTGATCGAGGGCACGCTCATAGGCCTGCCGCGCTTCATCGTCCCGGCCCAGCTGCTCCTTCAACTCGCCCAGTTTGATGAGCAAACCGACATCCGCATGATCGCCTAACAACAGCTTCTCGTAGAGCCGCAGAGCGCTCTTGATATAGAGCTTCTGCTCGAAACTGGTCGCCACCTTGCGCTGAAAACCGGCGTAATCGGAAAGGTCCTCCGCCCGGGCAAAAGTCTTGGCCGCGCTCCGAATGTCACCCCCATCGAGAAAGGCCTGCCCCAAATCGAGATGAACCTGCGGCGGAACGGCCTCTCCCATGCCGATCAATCGACGTCCAAACCGCATCAAACCATCACGGTCCCTCGCACTGCGGCCAGTGCTCCTCGACGAGAAGCCGGATCCTCCGACGCCCACCTTGGAAAGCTCAACCAGCTCCCGCAGCTGAGAGGTGCGGCGTTCGCCGGCGATGGGCAGTGTCTCCGAGAGCGCGCGCATCATCATGGGCTGATCCCGCAATTCCTCGGAGATGTCGCCTAACAACTGGTAGAGGTAGACCTTGTCGTCCCGCGAGGCAATCCGCTCCAGAATCACGCGCCTGGCCCAACGCATCACCGGTTGTCCCGCGCGCGCATTGAGCAGACCGTCCACCGCGATGGTGAAGAGGTCGTCCTTGTCCGCATTCTCCACCAAATACTGGAACACGCCCTGCGCCTGACGCGCCTTGCCCACCGTCTGCAAGGACTGTCCCAGAAGAAGGTAGGCATCAATCCGGTCCGGATGCTCACCAATGCCCCGCCAATAGGCCTGCGTGGCCTCCTCGTGCATCCCGGCGATCTTGAGAACGCCGGCTTCAAACTCCGCGCTGGCCGCGTTCTGCTCCAAACCCCGCATCT
>JANQJH010000081.1 GCA_028281705.1 Verrucomicrobiales bacterium | reverse complement strand
GGCTGTAGCGAGTGCGGATCGCGGCGCCCCCTTTGAGTTGCTGCTCCAGTTCGTTGATGAAGAGGCGTTCTCCATCCGAGAGATCCAGCTCAAGAAGCTCCTCGGCGGATTTGCGAAAGATCTCCTCGCCTTCCGGCCGCTCCTTCACACCTAACTTGATGTCTTCGAAGGCGTTGGTTAAGCCGTCGATCAGGTCTTGCTTCCGGCTTGCGGTGGACGCTTCTGGCGTGCGGGAAAGTTGAGTCGTGCTGGTCATGTTCAAGAAGTGGTTCCTCACCTCGTGAAAATGGGTGCCGCAGCTACCGTTACAGATTTTCTGAAACTTTTTTCCGCGCGAATGGATGTTCAGCGGCAATCGATCCCCCTACTAGCGAACACGCCATCATTCATTTCTAGTGGAACTCGCGATGTGTGAGGTTTCTCTGTGATTGCGCTCCGACGAGTGTGCGATTTTGTTGTCGGTCTTCATTGGAGCCGGTGGTGCAGCAACGCGGAACCACCGGATCTTTGTTGGACTCCATTGCGCCCTGAAAGGGTGCCAGAGATCTACCCATCGAGGCGATGTGATCACCGGATGGGTAATTTCATCGTCAAGAACGGGCGACTCGCTGTCGTGCACCGACGAGGGTCCCGCGAAGCAAACATTTCTCCCGCCCCTGCCAGGGCGGCACGATGGGTGGCGACGCCGTTCCGGCAGTTCCGCTTCGCTCCACTGCCGGCTACCATCCCTCGTCCCTTCGGGACAAACTAATGTGATGTGGCAGTGCCCGAGACAGAAAAAGAGTGATGGCGCGCAGAATAGCGAACACGCTGAATGAACCTCGCCCGCTAACTAACATTGATCCTTAAATCGTGCGTGGAATCAGGCAGAGCGAGTCACGGGGACGCGATTCTACAGGGCGGAGAGCCGGCGTTCCAAGAAATCGGCCACGCGTTCGAAGGGATCGAAGCCGAAGGCTTCGCCGATAGGTCGTCTCAAATTGGAGTTGGCATTGATGTCGTAAAAAACGCGGCGCCCCGACGGCGTTTCGAGATATTCGATGCCGGCAACATCCATTTTCAGGTGATGGACGATGCGCCGCCCCGCTTCTCTGGCGTCGTCGGGAAGATCGTGGAATGGATAGAATTCAACGGGCGGGGCTTCTGTCTCGGCTGGAGGCTCAATCGCACAACTGGATGCGCCGTCGCCGTCGGCCGGATTGCAGGCTTCGGACGGGCAGAGGTTGTAGCGGCCGTGAGTGACCACGCGCATGGCGTAGAGAAGTTCGTCGCCGAGGAACTCCATGCGGACGATGCCAATCTCAGGATCGTGAGGAAGAAACTCCTGAAGGAGAAGGAGCTGATCGGGTTCCCAGACCTCCGGTTGGCCGGCGAGCAGCGCTTGTAGTTCCTCGAGAGAACCGATCTTCTGCATGCGCGCTCCACTCCCGCCTTGCTCCGGCTTCAGCATGGCGGGGAAGATCAAGTCGTCTCGTTGTTCCAGAGCCCTGGCATCGTTAAAAGTGATCGACCGGGGATGATCGATGCCCAGTGCTCCCAACTGGGTGATCTGCGCCGTCTTGGAAAGTTCCATGGCGAAGACATCGGCACCGTTCAGGACCGGGGCCCCGCGAAGTTGCAGGTGTCTGAGGAGTGCCAGGGTGAAGGGGACCACGCGGGGGCGGCCGCGGACGTAGGCGCTGGGGCTGGCTTGGTTGAAGTAGAGCCTGGCTCTCGGGGGCTCATGATTGCCGAACGCCGCCGATTTGAGATCGATCTTGCTGTAGGAGAGCCCGCGACGATCCAGCACGTCGAAGAGGGGCTGTTGCCAGGCTTCGTTCTCGAAGAGGATGGCGAGATCAGTATCAGGAGCGTCGGGCATGCGGGTCGCCACAGCATCGGCAATTCTCCCTCTGTGTCGATGCCAATTGTGGGATGATCTGAGGCGCGTCAGAATCACTCTCCCAAGCGGACCTCTGGCGCACGGATGCAGCGCCGCACTCTTTGCGTGGCTGCGAGCGAACCAAGAAAATCTCTGCGGAGTTTTTAATGATCAAAGCCCTCGCCATCGATCGCATCCCGGTGTGATAGTAGGGCCCCTATCCAACCATAACGATCTCCTTCATGAACTTGATCCGCTTCGGAACGTCCATCGCTGTTTTCCTCTTGGCTCTATCTCAGCACCTCAGCGCAGAGGACTGGCCGTCGTGGCGCGGTCCCTCCCACCAGGGGAGCCGTGGCGGTGAGGGCTACCCGACCCGTTGGACCGCCGACAGCGTTCTCTGGAAAGTCGAACTGCCCGGGAAAGGCGCTTCTTGCCCGGTCGTCTGGAAAGACCGGATCTTTCTCACCACGCCTGCGGCCGGGCTCAATTCCGTGCTCGCCTTTGATCGGAAGGGAAAAGAGATCTGGAGAACTTCCCTCGGTCAGGAAAAGCCGCCGAAGCACAAGCAATTGGGCACGAGTAGCAATGCCTCTCCGGTCACCGATGGAGAAGGTGTTTACGTCTACTTCAAGAGTGGCGACTTCGCGGGGCTCGAGATGGATGGCTCGATCCGATGGCAGCGCAACCTGACGAAGGATTTTGGGCCCCAGGAACTGTACTGGGATCAGGGGAGTTCACCGGTTATCGTGGGCGATCTCGTGATTCTTCCCCGCCTGCACGGTGGTGACTCGTGGGTTGCCGGATTCGACAAGGCCACGGGGGAGATCCGCTGGAAGAGCGAACGCAACTACAAAGTTCCCGCCGAGAACGATAACGGATACACCACGCCTATTCCGATCCGCCATGGCGATCGGGATGCTGTGCTCGTGTGGTGTTCCGATCACGTGACCACCTACGCGGCCGACGACGGCTCGCTGCTCTGGTCCTGCAGCGGTTTTAACCCGAAAGGAAACAAGCTGTGGCCGCCCATCGCGACACCGGTGGTCTCCGGTGACTTCGCCGTGATTCCGGTGGGGCGGGATGATCGCAAACAGGCCCAGATCCATGCCGTGAAACTGGGAGGCAAAGGAGATGTCACGGCCAGCCATCGTGCGTGGGAGCGCGACGACTTTGGTGTCTTTGTTGCCAGTCCGATTGCCTATGAGGGAAGAGTCTATCTCCTTCGCCACAAGGGCCGGGTCGTCTGCCTCGATCCCGCGACGGGTAAACCGTTCTGGGAGGCCGCGTTTCCCCGCGCCGCCGATGCCTACTACGCTTCTCCGGTCATCGCCGGCGGCATCCTCTATGCCGCGCGCGAGGATGGCATGGTCTTCTCCGCCCGCATTGGAAAACGCTTCGAACTCCTCGGTGAGAATGTCATGGAGGAGCAGATTCTGGCGTCGCCCGTGCCCTTCGATGGACACCTCCTTCTTCGTGGATCAGGCCACCTCTTCTGCGTGAAGTGATCTACGGTGGGTGAGCGTTCCTTCGAAATAAGCGGAGCCAGGTGATGCGGACACATCTGTCCGCCCGATCTGCGTCTTCTTTCTGCAAGATTGACAGTCGAACCAAGCGGAAGCGTTGCCGCTTCCGCTACGAGGTTACGATATTGGTTAGCCTTACTCGAAGTAGAGATCGTCGATGGACAGTTCTTGTCCCCCGCCGACCACTGCCGAATAGCTCAGGCCCGCCGGCATGTTCGGCCCCGATGGGGCAGAGGGCACGGGGTAAGGAAAGGTAAAGGGAAAATCGTTCATCGTGCCCGTGAGGACGGCGGTGCCCTGCTGTGGTGGCGGTGCGTTGACCGTCACGGAACCGATGGCGCCGATGGAATTGAAATCATTGTCGGCTCTCACGGTGCCATTGACGAGGAGGTTGATGTTACCTCCCAGATCGCCGAACTTGAACGAGACCTCGCTGACGGTTGGCCTGTTCGGATCCGCGAGGACCGCCAAGTTGGCGTTGTTGAAGAGAACTTCGTTGCCCGTCCCACCGGCATGGTTGGCGCCGGCAACAATCTGCACGTAGCCGTTATTGGTCCACCCCGAATGGACCGGGGGAGGAGCCGGAGTCGTTGGCCAGCGAAAGGGGACGACGGCGATTCGAGTTTGGGTGTTGTTATCCAGAAAGATCGTCCCCACCGGGTACTGAACTCCTGGAACCACAGGTCCAGCTCCCGGTGTTGTCACGTTACTGAGATTCTGGAAGTCGATGGTTGTCCCACAGCTCACACAGAACAATGAGACCAACCCTAACAGATAGACACATCTCTTCATTGATCCTATAGTTGGGTTCAACCGGGGAGTTTGAGCAATTCCGGCCGTTGCGTCAACGAAATAGGAGCCCCGTTCAAGGTCCGGTGGACGGACAAATCCGGAATACTGGATGATCTACGATTGCCGACTTTCTCGTACTGCGGATTGAAATGCCGTTTCCTTATCTTCTTCTTCGCGCTCGGTGGTAAGGTGAGTCTTTGGGAGCGTCGAAGTTGGCAGCGGCGTCTTGAGGGACGCGTTTGGTCATTCTTCACGCCTGTGTCATTCTCCATCAAGGATCTTTGTGAGGCGACTCGTCGTCGCTGTCAAAGAACTCGCAGATGACGGGGCGAAACGTGTCCATGTCGACGAGGAAGGAATCGTGTCCGCTGATGCAATCCAGCTCGACGAGTTGCACCTCTTGGCACCCGGCCTTCAGGCCTTCTGCCAATTCCCTTTGCTGAGGTAGTGGGAAGAGCGTGTCGGTGACCACGCCGATGACGAGTGCGCGATCTAACTGGATGCGCTGGAACCCGGATTGCAAGGAGCCGCCGTGTTCTGCGAGATCAAAGAGATCGGACGCTCTCGATAAGTAGAGATAACAATTTGCATCAAAACTACCGCAGAATTTATCGGCATGGTTGTCGAGATAGGCCTCCACCGAAAACGCAATCTTGAAGGGATCGCTATCATTTTCTTCAGCTGCGGTGGTGCGCTGGCGGCCGAATCGCTGCACCCATTCCTCTGCCGACCGATAGGTGATCATGCCGAGTTTGCGTGCCATCCTTTGACCCGTGATGGGAGGGGCGCTCAAATCGTAGTTTCCATTCCTCCACCTGGGATCGGAGCGGATCATTTCACGTTGGAGTGACCGGACGGCGATGGAGAACGGCGTGGCCCGTGTCGCTGAAGAGATGGAGATGAAGTTTCGCGTGGCTCCCGGATGCCGGACGCAAAACGCCAATCCGCTCATGCCGCCCATCGAACAGCCAATGACGGAATGCAGTTGCTCGATTCCAAGTTGCCGAATGACGCCGTAGGCCGCTTCGGCGACATCTTCCAGGGTGAGTACTGGAAATGTCAGGCGATAAAGGTCGCCCGTCTCGGGATTGACGGACGCCGGTCCGGTGGAGCCGAAGCAGCTGCCGAGGGAATTGACACAAATGATATGAAAATGATCGGAATCGAGTGGCAAACCCGGTCCGATCATGTCCTCCCACCAACCGAACGATGGGTCTTCAGCCGACGACGCTGCGTGGGCCGAAGGTGACAAGCCGGTAAAAATCAGAATGGCGTTGTCGCGTGCCGCATTGAGTTCGCCCCAGGTCTCGTAGGCCATGGTCGGCGACTCGATACATCCGGCGCGATGCATCTGGAAACGTCCTTTCAACGTGATGGTTTTCGCTGCCGGGCCCATTGGTGATTTTGCAAAATCGAAGGTGTTTTCCTATCACGTTCGTTGCGGCGGTGACAGGTAAAAAAGAGCGGGCTCCACGCCGCTGCTTTTGCAGAAGACCCGGTCGCGATTGAGCGTAGCGCGTAACGTCGCAGGGTTGACATTGCGGGACATATTGATACCGTTTCCCGGAGTTGCTCTCTTCATGAGCATTGGGGATGATGACTGCAGGAAGGATTCAGACTAGATTTGCTGCGTATCCGTCGGCAGTGGTCTACGCGAAGCCGCATACGACTGCGACGAAAAATGCCGTGCAACATCTATTGTGGGGTGACTGGCTGGAATTGCGTGATGGACGTGATGGTCCATGGCATGAAGTGCGCGCCCGGGGTGTCGACGGTTGGATGCACGAGGACGACTTCGTCGAAGACCGCCTCTTAGAAGTCAACTTTGTCGATATCGGGCAAGGTGACGGCTGTTTGGTCGTTACCCCGGATGACAAATTTCTCGTGATCGACGCGGGCGAGCGCGACAACATGTACCGCTTCTTGCGCTGGAGATTCGGTCAGTTCAAGAAGGACATCAACTTCGAATCGTTCTTCATTACTCACCCGGACAAAGATCACTACTTTGGGTTCAAGGCGCTCCTCGAACATGAGAATGTTCATGTAGGTACGCTCTATCACAATGGCATCGTCGAGCGAAAGGAAGCGAAAGTTCTCGGGCCGGAAAAGGAGTTCGGCGGGGTCACCTATCTTGATGATGTCGTCGCGGACGATGGGAGGATGTCCACACTGCTCGCTGCCGAGCAGAGCCGGAAAAGCAGAAAACTCTATTCGAATCTGCTTCGAACGGCAGCCAATGAAGACCGCGTGGGAAAGATTCGCATGTTGAGTGCACGGGACGAGTACGTGCCCAATTATGGGGCCGGTCGCGATCTCCGATTACGGGTGCTCGGTCCCGTTCCCGAAAAGTGTTCCGATCGCAAGTGGCGATTGCGGCGCCTCGGGAGCGACGGCGAGACCAAGAACGGTCATTCGATCGTGCTACGACTTGAGTACGGTAATATTCGCGTCCTCCTCGGTGGCGACCTCAACATCCCGTCCCAGCATTTTCTGCTCGATCATTACACGGGCGGCGATAGCAAGAATGTGACTGGTAGAAGGCTTGAGGACTTGATCGCAAAGGCACGGAAGACATTTCAGGTCGATGTCGCCAAGGCGTGCCATCATGGCAGTGCCGATTTTACCGAGATCTTTTTGCGAGCCGTTCACCCGGTGGCGACAGTGATCTCGAGCGGTGATGAAGAGTCGCACTCACATCCCCGGCCGGACGCCCTCGGCTCATTCGGGCTGCATGGGCGGGGCAGGCGTCCTTTGATCTTTAGTACCGAATTGGCACGCTCCAGCCGCGAGATTATCAAAAACCCCAATCGGCTGCGTCGCGAGATTGCCGAACTGGAGGCCAAAATGCAGAACGGCAAGACGGAGAGGGTGCGCAAATCGGCGAAGAAAAAACGTGAGGAACTTCTTGGGGAAGTGCTCCAACGCTCGGTTGCCGTTTACGGCATGATCACCATGCGCAGTGACGGAGAGCGAGTTCTTCTCGCGCAAAAACTCGAGCAGCCGCGCAGCAAGAAGAGCAAATGGGATATCTATCGGCTCGAACCGGACAGCGAGAACCGACTCGTGTATCAATCGAAACACTGACATGACCGCGGCCAAGACCAACTCGACCGGAAGACGTCGCCTGAAAGAGATCGAGGCTGACACTTTTGTTGATGCGCTCGATTGTTCGACCAAGGGGTGGCACACTCGCCGGAAGGAAGACGAAGATCTGAGTGACGGGGACATCTTTGGGCAGGAGCAACACAGTCGTCTCCGTCGCATTGCGGAGAGAGCCTTCTCTGAGACGATTAGGGTGAGTGGCGATACCTTGGCGAAGCGGGTCACCTTCACGAAGGAATGCATGGAGAAGAGATCGACCAAGGTGTTGCTTGGCGCGACTTTCCGTGTCGATGGCTACACGGTGCGGGTGGACATTCTCGTGCGGGTTCGCGGTGGCTGGAGGCTGATCCTCGTCTCGACGGGGCTCAAACCAAAATCGGGGAAACGTCTCGACCAGGCAAAGATCGATCGGGTTGCCTTCGCCTGGATGGTGGCGACCGCCGCGGGCGTCAAAATCGTCGAGGCAAAGCTTAGATTGCTCTCGCGCGACTATCGAAAATCGATGGACGAAGAACGGTTGTTCGTTGAGATGGACGTCTCCAAGAGGGTCAAGGATGGCGTCTCGCAATGGCGTCCCCTAATGCAATCGATCCGTCGCCGTACTTCGTCGAGTCGTCGTCCAAGTCCCAGTGTGGTTCCGGCGTGTAACAGTTGTGATTACTTTTCAACGGAGTGCCTTGGAAAGGGAATCGAGTTTCCCGTCACGGAACTTCCGCGGTTAGGTGATAGGATCCTGGAACTGCCGGATTTAGACATCGAGGCGCTTCCAGAGGAAGTCGTCAACCGTGGACTGACGGAACGACAGAAACGAGTCGCCATGGCGGTGCAAAGCGGTGAACCGTTGATCGGGCCCGATGTGGGAGCTGCTCTGAGTAACATCACGCTGCCCACCTACTACTTGGACTTTGAAACCACCGCCACGGAGTATCCTCTCTATGAGGGCATCGCGCCTCATGAGAATGTTCTGATTCAGTACTCGCTCGACCGCAGCTTGAAGGCGGGAAAACTCGATCGCCATACAGAGTTTCTCGCGGATCCTAGGCGGAACTGCGAGCGCGAGCTGGCTGAGAGGTTGTTGGAAGAACTCGGCACCAAAGGCTCCATTGTCGTCTACTCGAGTTTTGAGAGAGCGCGCATCGAGGCGTTGGGCCGGCGGTTTCCCGACCTCGCGAAACCGCTAGAGAAGCTTGTCGCCCGGCTCTTCGACTTGCTGAAAGAGATCATGGCGCCACTCCACTTCTACGATCGACGATTTCGCGGAAGCTCATCGATCAAGGCGGTATTGCCAGTGCTCTCTCCCGGTCTGAATTACGATGGGTTGTCGGTCTCAGATGGTCGCGCCGCCAGCATTGCCTTCGCCCGCCTGGCGCTAGGCGAGTTCACGGAGCGCGAGGCGCACCGGGTGCGAAAAGAGCTGCTCGAATACTGTGGATTGGATTCTCGCGCGATGTTCGAGGTGCACCAGGCGCTCCTTGCTTCCATATGAATCGTCCACGCGTGTATGAATCGTCCACGCGTCTGCGTGACACGTCCGCGTGAGCGTTCCTTGGAGGAAGCGCCATCGCTTTCACCACGAGATTTCGCTCTCAAGTGATGATACTGAAGAAACGCCGCGGGCGGGAGAATTGGCGGCATCCCGATGATTGCATCAACATGTTATTTGGCGTTTTCGGGCCTGAGTCTCACGAAATCTACAGGAATGGCTTGCCGCGCATTGGCTTCTGTTGCCGAATGGGTTTGCGGGTTGAATTGCCGCAAGAGCTTCATGTGATCGTGAATCATCCTTTCTTTCTCTTCCTTGCGTTGTTTGGCCTTTCGATTTCTTCGGCCGTGGAGGCCGCTGAATCGAAGAAGCCCAACGTCTTGTTCATCTCGATGGACGACCTGAATGATTGGATTGGTTGTCTGGGCGGGCATCCTCAGGCCAAGACGCCGCACATTGACCGGTTGGCCGCGAGTGGGGTGCTCTTCACCAACGCGCACTGTGCGGCCCCGGCATGCAATCCGTCGCGCACGGCCATCATGACCGGAATCTCTCCCCACAAATCGGGGGTGTATGACAATCGTCAGAAGATGCGCGAAGTGCTGCCGGAAGCCGAGTTGATCCCCAGGTATTTCTCCAGACATGGCTACTGGTCGGCCGGTTCGGGGAAGATCTTGCATTATTTCACGGATGCCCGGTCGTGGGACGACTACTTCCCGCCCAAGGAGACCGAAGATCCATTTCCGCGCACGCTTTATCCCGAGACTCGGCCTGTCAGCCTGCCGCGCGGTGGTCCCTGGCAGTACATCGAAACGGACTGGGGGCTGCTCGACGTGACGGACGAGGAGTTCGGTGGCGACTGGCTTGTGGCCCAGTGGATTGGTGAGCAACTCAGCAAGAAACACGACAATCCGTTCTTCTTGGCCTGTGGGATCTACCGTCCTCACGAGCCGTGGTTCGTGCCCAAGAAGTATTTCGACCTATTTCCGCTTGAAGAGATCGAATTGCCGCTCGGCTATCGCGAGGATGACCTCGATGACCTGCCACCGGAGGGCCGGCGCCGCGGTCCGAATCGCTATTTTGCGCACATTCAGAAACACCAACAGTGGAAACAAGCGATTCAGGGTTACCTGGCGTCGATCGCCTTTGCCGATGCCATGGTGGGGCGGGTTTTGCAGGCTTTAGAAGACGGACCCAATCGAGACAACACCATCGTCGTGCTTTGGAGCGATCACGGCTGGCATTTGGGCGAAAAGCAACACTGGCAAAAGTTCACTGCCTGGAGAGTGTGCACCCGAGTGCCATTGATCGTGCGTGTTCCCCGGGGCGCGCCCGGATTGCCCGCGGGAACGAAAGCTGGAACACGATGTCATCAGCCGGTGAATCTCCTGAGTCTTTTTCCCACCTTGACGCAGCTTTCGGGTCTACCGAAGAAGGAATCCAATGACGGGACGAGTATCGTACCTCTGCTAGAACAACCGGACGGAGAATGGCCGCACGTATCGATGACCTATCTCAATCGACCGGGCAATTTTAGCGTCAGTGACAGGCGATGGCGCTACATCGAGTACGACAATGGCGATTGTGAATTGTACGACGTCGAAAGCGATCGACATGAATGGATGAATCTGGCGGCCCGGGCGGAGTACGCGCAGCGGATTGCGAGTCTGCGTGCCCACGCACCGGTGACGTTTGCGAAGTATGTGCCGGCAAGTGATGCGGCCTTGCCCAAGTTGCAATGGCACGCGGCCGGGGACTCGTCGACGCCGGTCTCGCAACCCGAGGGCGATCCCTTTGATGTCGTTTTCACCAACGAACGCCAGGAACCGGTCAAGGTTTACGGGATCGATCAAGTCGGTAAACGGAACCCCTTCGGCACGCTGGAAGCGGGTTGGCGCAAACCGTACCGGACACTGCCCGGAGCGGTGTTTCTCATCACAGATGCCGACGAGAATCCCCTGGGCCATTTTGTGGTTGGCGATCGCGCGGCCCATGCCATTGTTCCAGCGAAATAAATCGCCTGCGGCATCGGAGACGTTGCCTGTGGAATCGACAAACGATGAAGAGAACGCTTCCCTATTATTTTCATGATTGGCCTCGTCAGTTTCCTGACAGGACGCGTGCCATTTTGCCGTGGTTGTTGTTCGCCGTTGCCGGCCCGTGGGCGCTTGGTGCTGCTGAAGAGCCCATTGCCCCGGTGATCAAGGACGGCAAGACCCAGGAGATCGCCGAGTTGAAGGATCCCGATCTGTGGATCCGTCACGATCTCTGGGTGGAAACGGACTTTGATTCCGATGATGATGGCAAGCGAGATCGCATGCACGTGGATGTCACTCGGCCTCGTCAGACTGAGAGCGCGGGACTCAAGCTCCCGGTCATCTACATCTCCAGTCCCTACTTTGGCGGCGCCCCGCCGGATTCGAAAGACTATTTCTGGGATGTTAGACAAGAGTTAGGAGAGGAGTCGCCGCCACACGAGAACATCCCGCCGTTCGAGCGTAAGGGAGTGCGGCCTATCATCTCCAAATCCCACGTCAAGGAGTGGGTTCCCCATGGCTATGTGGTCGTCCATTCCTCATCGCCGGGAACGGGCCTTTCGGAGGGCTGCCCCACCATCGGGGACGACAACGAGTCGCTTGCTCCCAAGGCCGTCATCGACTGGCTGAATGGACGCGCCCCCGGATACACGAGTATCGACGGCAGCGAGGAAGTGGAGGCCTACTGGTCCACCGGCA